>NZ_JCBDGX010000047.1:0-15265 GCF_059834345.1 Vibrio sp. R11-SG3-ISO3-SZ | reverse complement strand
GTTGCGCTGGGCTGAAATCAGATCCACCAGCTCTTGAGTCATATCAATGTTGGACTGTTCAAGCACACCACTATTGATTGTACCAAATGAGCCTTTGTTCGATTCTCCCCATACTTTGGCGCCAGAGTTTTGAGTGGCATCCCATTGAGTTCCACCCTTCTTATCTAGGCCTTGTTCATTGGCTACTCGAACCAACGCGACACGTCCCAAGGTGATATTCTCACCGTTAGAGTATGTGCCAAGGACACTACCGTTTTCATCAAAGTCAACCTTAGTCAAGAAGCCAGTAGTTGCACCATCTTCGTCAAACTTGGTCAATTCAAACGGAGCCGCAAACTGAGTGGCACTATCAAGGCCAAACGACAATGTTTGGTTGATGTCTGCACCGTTCAAGTCAATCGGGTTAGCACCCGCCCCCAAAGGTTCGGAGACGATATTCTGCCCATTGTTTAAACTGGCTAGCGTACCATCATTATTGAAACGCATAGTGTGACCGACATGCCCCGTAGGACTCGTTGCATCACCACCAACGATGTTCAGTGGCTTCTCACCGGCACTGTCCGTCACCGTGTAGTATGTCTGCCACGTATTCGCCTGATTTTGATCTTTTAGATAGTAGGTCGTCAGTTTGTACGACTGGCCCATCGAATCATAAATCGTCGAGGACGTTGAGCGGTTGTACGTCTCTGGATCGGAATAATCAAACAAGGTTGGGTCCTTCAAATCCCCACCCGCAGGTAAGTTCACCCCTACTTCAATGTTTGCTGTTTGCTTTGGCTTACCAAACTCTTTTGGAATGTTAAGTGGCGAAGGCTCATAAGAGAGAACATCACCGGTATCTGGATTGACTTGGTAACCGAGTAAGAACTCGTCATTGGCGGTCACCATGTAGTTGTTTTTATCCAAATGAAACGCGCCGTTACGAGTCAGTTCATTGGATGTTGGGGTTAATCTGTCTTTTGCGACGGCAAAGAACCCCGTACCAGATACACGCAAATCCATCGGGTTATTGGTATAAATACTGGAACCTTCATGGAACTGCTGAGCAACCTGTGCTGCCTGCACACCTTGCCCTGGCGTTGTTTTCGCATGGGTAAAGAGTGAATTTGAGTACACATCGCCAAACTCTGCACGCGACTCTTTAAAGCCGAACGTGTTTGCGTTCGCAATGTTGTTACTGGTAGTGTTCAGATCTAACTGAGCTGCGGATAACCCGCTAAGTGCAACATATGACATTCCAAAATCTCCTATCTAGCTAGCGTCGTTTATCACTAACACGTTACGCTTTGCCAACTTCTAGTACTTCAGCAAGTCGAACTGGCGACTCGAAGCCAGCCAGATTGAGTAGTACGTTACCATCGCCTTTACCTAAGAGAACACTATTGACGTTTGCATAGGTTGATACCTCAAACTCTTTCGATTCTCCATCCAGCAAACCCGCGGCTCTCACCTTGTATTTGCCAGCCGGCAATGGATTACCGTTTTGATCCTTGCCGTCCCATTCGACTCGGTTGTCGCCCGCAGGCTTAGCACCAGCATCGAAGGTTCGAACAAGTTGGCCCATTTGGTCTTCAATACGCACCATCATGTTGTCTACGGATTGCGGAAGCTTGACCATCGCAGCCATGCTGCCAGTGTCCTTCTTCACACCCGAAGCGCCAGGGACTAATACATCACGTCCTACTAATGATGAGGCTTGAAGCGCTTGGTTCGACGTCATAGAGGTATTGAGCGTTTCGAACTGAGTGTTCATTTTGCCAATCCCGTCTACCGTCGCAAATGACGCCATTTGCGCAATCATCTGGTCATTACTGACCGGCTTAAACGGATCTTGCTGAGCAAGCTGCTTAGTGAGTAGTGATAAGAAGTCTTCTTGTTTAAGATCTTGCTTACCTGTGGTCTCATTAGGCTTATTCTTGTCTTGAAGCTGTTTAAGCTGGTCGATATAGGACAAGCCGTTTTGACCAACATTATTTATGCCATCGGCCATACGTTACCTCCTATCCTTATTGACCCATCTGCAGCGTACGCAGCAGCATTTGTTTGCTTGCATCTGCCACTTGAACATTCGTTTGGTATGAACGAGAAGCAGAAATCATGTTGGCCATTTCTTCCATCACATTGACGTTAGGTTTGTAAATATACCCTTCATCATTGGCAAGTGGGTGGTCAGGGTTGTACTCCGCGGTGAGCGGTTTATCACTTTCAACGATGCCCATTACCTTCACTGGCACCATATGGTCGCGGCCATACTTTGCCTTACTTAACTCTGCACCAAATACTGCATGGCGAGCCTTATAGGTATCTTTCGCAGAGCTTGAGATACTGTCCGCATTCGCCAAGTTGCTCGAGGTGGTATTTAGACGAACAGATTCAGCGCTCATCGCAGAACCAGTGACATTGAAAACGTTAAATAAGCTCATCTATTAATCCCCTTTGATTGCCTTGGTTAAGTTCTTGAACTTACTGCCTAGGAAGTCCAGTGACGCTTGGTGTCTAATTTGGTTTTGCATAAACAAGTTACGCTCTAAATCCACATCCACCGTGTTGCCGTCACCCGTGTCAGGTTGGGTTGGAAGACGATACATGACTTCCCCTGTCACCTGAGTAGAGGCAGGAATATGCCGACCATCCGTACGGCTAAGACTAATGCTTGCCCCCGACGTTGCCGCCTGTAATGCCTTTTGAAAGTCCATCCCTTTCGATTTATACCCAGGCGTATTGGCTTGCGCGATGTTGGTGGAAATCACCTCAGCATTACGCTCACGTACACCCACCGTATGTTGGTGGATACCTAGTGCATTGTCGAAAGAAATAGCCATGTTGACCTCTACTCAAAGAACTGACCGATACTATTAAATGATTTAGCAATTAGCGTACCAACTTTTAGGATTGCCATTGTTTAGCCATTTAATCGAGTGTACGAGACACTCACGTTTTGTTTAGCAATTACCGAGCCAATTTCCGGTCAGTTGGGAACCCGTCTTTGTCGATGTCATCATTGCTACACATAGGCATTGTTGCTACGGATAGGTATTCACAGTATGGCAGAAAAAAAATCCCAGCCACAAGGCTGGGATTTGAGTGAGAGTGGGAAAACTACTTGAGCTTGTAAATAATGCCTGGGTTGCAACGTACCATCTCAAAACGGTCGGTCAGCCCAGTGAGTGACTCCGATGCTCCAAGCAACAAATAACCACCGGGGTTAAGACTATTGGCCATCTGGTTGAGCACTTTCGATTTCATATCCGGCGAGAAATAGATCAATACGTTACGACAAAATATGATGTCAAATTTACCCAATAACGCATAGCTTTCCATTAAGTTCTGTGGTCGAAAATTCACCAAACGCTTCACGTTGTCTTTCACTTTCATTCGGCCATCTCCGGCATCTTCAAAGAAAGTACGACGACGCTCGGGTGAGAGACCTCGCCCTAGAGCAAGGTTGTCATAGATACCCGCTCGACACATATCCAACATGCTAGATGAGATATCCGTTGCCGTAATGGCCACACTCGGTAGCAAGCCTGGTTTGCGTTGCTGCGTCTCTAACACTGTCATTGCCATAGAGTAGGGTTCTTGACCCGACGAGCTAGCCGCTGACCATATTTTGATTGGGCGCTTATTCGCGGCCACTTCCGGCAGAAGCTTGTCGGCCAATACTGTAAATGGGTAACCATCACGAAACCATAAGGTTTCGTTGGTTGTCATCGCATCTACAGCGGCAACACGCAGCTCACGGTTTCTCCCAGTGACGACATCTCTCAACAGGTCAGATAAAGAGGCCAACTTAAACTTGGTCACCAGCGGACTCAAGCGGCTCCGAACGAGGTACTGCTTGCTATCCCCAAGCACAATGCCACATTGCGCTTCGAGGAAACGGCTGAAATCACGATACTCTTGATCGCTTATTGTTATGGCTGTCATTCAGTTCTCTTTAGTTAGTCAGCGCAGATTTCACTGCATTACCTAGCTCATCAGGATTGAATTTCGCGATAAATGAGTTGGCGCCTACACGCTCCACCATCGCTTGGTTAAAGACACCACTGAGTGATGAGTGAAGGATAACGTACAAATTTTTCAAATCGGCATTGCGGCGAATTTCGGCCGTTAACGTGTATCCATCCATCTCTGGCATTTCGATGTCTGAGATCACCAAGGAAATCTGGTCATAAATACTGCCTTCCGCGGCCATTTCCACCAGTTTTTCGTACGCT
The DNA here is from genome assembly GCF_059834345.1 of Vibrio sp. R11-SG3-ISO3-SZ. NCBI lineage: Bacteria > Pseudomonadati > Pseudomonadota > Gammaproteobacteria > Vibrionales > Vibrionaceae > Vibrio > Vibrio sp. R11-SG3-ISO3-SZ. The sequence goes on along the minus strand of NZ_JCBDGX010000047.1, from coordinate 11,048 downwards.
TCTTTCCCATCTTTAACCGCAATGACCTCAAAACCAATTGAAGTAATCGCTCTTTCTACCTGTTTCCGTGCCACAGTGGAGTCATCGGCAATGAGAATTCGGCGAACAATCTGTTTTTCTGTCTCAGCTTGGGCGATTTCCTCACCGATGGATGCATCCATGGTTTCATCAACCGGCGCGATTTCTGCAAGGATTTTCTCTACATCGAGAATTTCAACCAACTCGTTATCGATGTTGGTGACCGCAGTGAGGTAGTTTGCTTTACCTGCGCCATCTGGCGGCGGCAAGATCGCTTCCCAATGCATGTTGATGATGCGCTCGACAGAGGTGACCAAAAACGCTTGAATAGAGCGGTTGAACTCGGCAATGACAACGAAAGCTTTTTCTACATCTGTGGTCGGACGTCCACCGATGGCTAAACTTAAATCAATGACAGAAACCGTATGGCCACGAATGTGGGCGACCCCTTTCACCAAACGGTGCAGATTTGGCATAGAAGTAAGCTTAGGACATTGGAGCACCTCTTTTACTTTAAATACGTTTATTCCATAGCGCTGACGCCCCATCAGGCGGAAGGTAAGGAGTTCCAATCGGTTTTGACCGACGAGTTGCGTACGCTGATTCACAGAATCAAGAATACCGGTCATAAGCTCATCTCCATCTAAAACTTTCGTGTCAAAAAATGATAGTCTACTACAAGCTAAGAAATTCTAGGAAACAGAATGAAGAACCTAAAATCACAGTTTTGTTCAATTTCCACTAGTTGTTCTTTCACTAAGTGTAGAGCTTTATTTAAAAGAGTTTATACGTCTATCGGTGTTTTGTGTATTTTCTTTAGCTTTTCAGTCAATTCCGCTACCGAAGCTCAGATATTTGCCATACAAAATGCCGCTCAAGAGTACATTTTAACCAATGTCGAATGGCCGACAGGTGGTACTTTGGAGGCAGACGCCGCCTCCATCGATAGTCGTATTTTTGCCACAGATTGCCCCGAGCCGCTTGTTGCATCCTCTAGTTCCACCAACCCGATGGCCAGTAATATTACCGTCCAAGTCGAGTGTGAAGCGGATAACTGGCGGGTCTATGTGCCCGTTCGCCTGACGAGAACCGGTCCACAAGTCACTCTACTGAGCCCAATTTCCCGTGGACAAATCATCGCAGCACACGACATTACAATCAGCATGGTTGATTTGCAACGCTTCAGACGGCAAGGTTTTTCCTCGCTCGAAGCGGTCATTGGAGCCAAAGCCAAAAAAAACATGAACGCGGGTGACGTAGTCGAAAACCGTGATATTTGCGTGGTGTGCCGCAATGAAACCGTCACCATTCGCGCCGTACAGTCTGGTATGACCATCACCACCAAAGGCGTGGCTTTGACAGATGGATCTCACGGTGAGCAGATAAGAGTGAAAAATAGTAAATCCAACCGTATAATTGAAGGCAGAGTAACAGGCATTTCAGAAGTCACGGTTATTTTTTAACTTTGGTTGAAAAAGCACTAAAGTTATTCGCCCTGTAGTCGATAGTGACAGTACAGGTCATCCTCTAATTAAAAGGCTCAAACATGGCAGGTATTGATAACATTCGTGCAGGGCAGACGTTAACCACGTCCACTCGTAGCCCCTCGCGTAGTGAAACGAACGCAACATCCAGCACAAGTGACTCTCCGAGCAAGTCGGGTGTGGCGCAAGATTCGGTGTCCCTCAGCACACAAGGTAAAGCGGTGGGCGAGATGCATAACCAAATGGCAAGTCAACCCAGCTTTGACAAAGCAAAAGTGGCGGCAATCAAAGAAGCGATTGCAAACGGCTCTTATTCCGTGGATCCGGAAAAGCTGGCTGACAACATGATGAAATTCGAAAAAGAGCTTGGTGGTTTTTAACCACTGAATTTGGAACTGAAGAAACAATACCACCATGGCAGCGTTAAAAGGGCTTGTAGAATTCCAATTGCAAAGCGCAACCGAATTGTCGGCACTGTTAGAGCAAGAAAAAGTGGCGATAGCCAGTCGCGTCTCTAAAGATATCGAACAGGTTGCGAAAGCGAAGGTTGATCTTATCTCTAAGCTTCAACAAACCGATCAACGCATTCAGAAACACCCCGATGTTGAGACGCTGACGAGCGATCCAGAGTTGAGCCCTCTGGTCGACAAGATCCGCAGCATCATCTCTGATTGCCAGCAGGCCAATGCCGTCAACGGTGAAGCATTGCAACGTGCTCAATTGAGCTTCAATAAACTCAACAATCTCATGAAACAGTCCCAGGGTAAGCTTGGTATGACGTACACTGCCGAAGGGCAAACCAGTAACGTCACCACCCTTGGCACTAATATTAAAGCCTAAAGTCGCTATCGCGTTACATTGTTAGGATGATATAAAAACGGCGCTCATAAGAGCGCCGTTTTTATATCGGAAATCAGAGAAAAGATGTGCCTAGAATAACGTTTGCTGGCGTTTTTCTGGAACTTGCTGCACTTCCCCATAGTCTCGCAACTGATTCATTTTTTTGACATCAAGTCGAAGTTCCGTGACGTAACTGTCACCGACTTTATAACTACGGACTACTTCAGCACCACGAATGACCCCATCTACGGCTCCCGATGTCAGCTCTGTCCCTAAGCGTTGATCTTTCAAGTCTGCTCTGGCACTCACTCTCAAACCATACACCTGTTCGGCGAGCTCTCGGTAAGCGTCAATTTTAGAGGCTCTCATCGCCCGAACTTGCTTCTCTTCTTCATTGTTGCCTTTTTGCTCACTAATGCTTGCGTAACCAACAGCCGTGAGCCAATCTTCAGGCCGCATGTTTTGAATCGGCTGACAGCCCACCATAATGAGAGCAACTATCAGTAGTATCACTTTTTTCATCATGTCTCCCTACTATGGTCGCAAAATAACAGTGTATGGCTGAGTCATCGTTGGGTCAGAACGAATCAGCACTCCATCTTGAGTACGGATACTATTCAATGTATCCAAATCGCGACCAATTCGGTCAGCCGGTAAGAAACCCTGTGCGGTGGCGACAACAACTCTAGACTGCATCCCCACAACTCGCGCATTCACGATCACCCCCCCTTCTTGGCGAAGCATGGTGCCCGTCAACACGTACTGGATATCTTGCTCCTGAGCAAGGTCCTTCCAATCGCGGCTAAACGCGAAATCACCCGAATGTGTGACCTGAATCGACCCTGTCGTTTTGAAATCAACGACTTTAAAACCGCGGCGTTGAAATTGATGGATGAACCCCTCTGACACTGAATTTCCAAGCCAGTTCGTCGCATCCATATTTTGCAAGTCGACAAAAGAGGTCACGGCGATGGGCGTTCGTGCTGATACACTCGTGTTTGAAATCATCAAGTCTTCTGTCATGCTCTCAACAAAGAAGTCAAGAGTATGACGCGGACTTTCCATCAACATAAATTGTGAACCACGGTAAGCTTCTTTACCGTTGTATATTGGGGCGTAAGCACAAGCCGTCAGCATGACGACTGGTACAAGCAATAACCATTTTTTCATTCTCTTATCTCCGATAACCCTAGGCATTCTTCGTTCCGACCGTTTTTAGTTGAAAAAGTGGAACGCTCTTTGCTTTTCTAATTGTGCAATCATTTAGAATCACAATGCCTAAATCAGCTAAGATTAACTAAGCAAAAAACGAACCAAGTTGGTAATCGAACATGAAAAAAACACTTCTGACCGTTATCTCTGGCTTGTATCTTAGCCTCTTCTCCTCGATCGCGAATGCAGGCTGGTATGAGGTCACCGGCGTCGCTACCGTGGTGTCATCAGAAGAGGTGGCAAGAATACATGCGTTAGAAGATGCGCTTTATAAAGCAGTCAGCTTTTCTGGCGCTGACATCGGCAGCATTAGTAACTTGCGTCCCTTCTTGGAAACATCGCAAAAAGAGTATCAATTTACTAACAGTGAAGTGCGTTACATCTTGATTGAGGAGCAGAGAGTACGCAGTGGCACCATGTACTTACGTGCGCGTATTGACATCTATCCATCGGCAACAGGTTGCCACGTGAGTCAATACAAGAAGACTCTCTTAGTGGGCAATATCGATTTAGCTTCACCCCAGCAAGCTGTCATGGGGCAAATCTATAGTGTCGGGGACGACTTCGCCCAAGTCATCAACCGCCAACTCGACAATGAATCGGCAAGTTTTGTATCGGTAGGCACCACAGATTTTGAAATCAACAAAGATTACCCAGAAAGATTAAAAATGATCGCGCAAGATACTGGCGCGCAGTACATCATTGGCGGCGTTATCAACGACTTGACAGCGACCATTGAACAAAAATTGCTGCAAGACGACATCATCAACCGACAGTTCTCACTCGAGATGACGGTGTACGACGGCAAAACGGGTAATGAGGTTTACCACCGAAACTATCGTGAAGTGGCAAAATGGCCGTTCCCTAAAACCAGCCAAGTGGACACTAAGAGCGCGCGTTTTTGGGCGTCGACCTACGGCAGTATGATGTTGCGCGTAAGCCGAAACATCATGTTGGATCTTGAATCTGAAATCTCTTGTAAAATCACCTTACCTGAAGTGGTCGCCAAGTGGGGCAACACCATTACCATGGATCTCGGTCGTGTACATGGCGTCGTCGAAGGCGATAAGTTGCAGCTATGGCATACAGGTTCTTTCATCGACCAACGTGGGTTACCACGCAATAAAGTCACAGAAACGGACATCACACTGACGGTATCTCGTGTGTATGAAAACGAAGCTGAGCTTACTATTGACCAACCCGAGTTACTGGGGAGTATTCAAATTGGCGATGTGATGCACAAACTGCTCTAGCGATGTTCAAAAGTAAACCAGATCATAGTGTTACCTCTTAACAACAGCACAAATTGGGGTATCATACTCCTGAGCTCCCGTGGCACAGCTGGATAGCGCGGCCCCCTCCTAAGGGGCAGGTCACAGGTTCGAATCCTGTCGGGAGCGCCAATATTCAAGAGCGGGTATCCACTCGCTCTTTTGCTTCCATTGTGAGCCTCTGCGCAATTACTTTTACTCTCTATTTTCCCTTGCGGCGAATCTCTTCTAAACTAGTAATTAACAAAGTTGTAGATAACCGCACAATGACAAAAAGCAACCTCATTACCAATACAGGCCATCGTTTTATTTCAAAAGCGAAAACCGCCTACAAAATTCATATCCATACGCCGGATGATAAGGTGTTGCACCGTTCGGTTGGCTATGTTCGTATCGGTGAAAAGAAAGGGCTGCAAAAAGCGATTCGCCTGAGAAATGAGCTGGGTAGCGAAATGTGGGGCAAATTCTGGCGTCGCATCCTCAAAGATCCCTACCTGATCACGCGCCTCCCCCACTCACTGGAACCTAAAATTATTTATAAACCTCGACCCACAAAACACGATCCGGAGGCGAGAGACGAATGCTATATCGCCGCATGGAGAAACTACGATGACAATGGCCGTTTAATCTATAAAAGTGTCGTCTGTTCTATCAAAAAGCATGGTCGCTTGGGTGCCTACACCAAAACCAAAAAAGCCCTATTGGAAGCCAATAAGGATAATCTTGAAATACTCGAGTTCATGGGCCGCTTAACGAGTATCGCTCTCAAATAATCAAACTACGTTCTCAAGCCATAACGTAAAAAGCCTTGGCAGATGCCAAGGCTTTAGTATCAACATAGTGATCAACTTACTCTTCGTATTCAAACTCAGGAACGTTGATTTCGACGCGACGGTTCTTTTGACGACCTTCGCTCGTCTCATTTGACGCGATAGGGCTAGATTCACCTTTGCCCTCTGCAGTGATGCGCGAAGCATCGATGCCTTCATTTTCAAGCAAGCCGGCGATCGCTTGCGCACGCTTCTCTGACAACGTCTGATTGTACGCCGCTGAACCTGTGGAGTCCGTGTGACCTGTAATGGTAACGGTAGATTGCGGATACTGCTTCATCATGGCAACAAGTTTGTCGAGCATCGCGACACTTTCTGACTTTAGCTCAGCGCTGTTCACTTCGAAGATACCGGCATCAACCAACTGGGCGGTGAATTTCTTGGTTGCAGGCTCGGCGACCACTTCTTGCACCGGCTCTGCCACCATCACCTCGGCGACGGGCTCTTCCGTTGTCATCGGCTGCTCACTCGCACCGAAACGGTAAACGAAATTCATCGTAGCAGAGTTCACGGCTGCACGAGCTGAGTTGTTATTTACGTCAGTCAAGCGCTGATATTCAATACGCACACCAGTGGACTTGCTCGCATTGAGCTCAACACCCACAGCCCCTAAGAATGACGCATCATTCTCACTTCCATAATCGACATAAGCACCGCCAACTTTACCGTAGAGTGAAATCACATCGGTCAGAGGTACACTGAGTTTCGGCGCAAGGGTAAACGCGCTGGCGGACTCGTCAGCAATACCATCAGCGGTGTATTTACCGAGATAGTCATAACCCGCTTCTAGGCCAAGCCAGTCCACAAATTGGTAACCCGCGAACACACCACCAGTGATGGCATCATCATCACAATCTGCGGTCATATCACACGCATCATTTAACCAAGATTTACCGACTTTACCCCCTAAGTACACATCAGCGAATGAAGGCGCTGAAGAGAAAGCGAGAGCACTTGCTACAACCACTGCTACTGTTTTTATTTTCATTTATTTTCTCCTTAATGCGCGGTCCGTTGACCACCACTTCCATTGGAAGACACCCTTTCAGAATATGTGAAGAATTACCAAATGTCTTGTCTCAAAGGTTAAAATAGCGTGAAAAATTATATTGATAAGTCAGTGATTAGTTAAACAAAGAAACCCAAAACTAGTGAACACCCCATAGATGTAAAAAAGCCGCAGAGATTAACCACTGCGGCTAGTGTCTTGATCTACTTAACGCGCGATTTACGCGTTCGCTTCACGCTCAGCAATAAAAGCAAGTGCCAATTCAATACGAGCGACAACGCGTTCTTTACCGATAAGCGCCATCACGGCATCAACTGATGGTGATTGACCACCGCCAGTCACAGCGACGCGCAGCGGCATACCAATTTTACCCATGCCGATCTCAAGCTCTTCACACACAGCGGCAATGATCGCTTGCTTGATGTTGTCGGTTGTCCACTCTGTCAGGGCTTTGGCTTTCTCTAGTGCAAGTTGTAGAGGTTCTTTGGCAACGCCACGAAGGTGCTTCTTCGCCGCCCCGGCTTCGAACTCCGAAAAATCTTCGTAGAAGTATCGAATTTGCTCAGCCAGTTCCACTAATGTGTGACAACGCTCGCCGACCAGTTGAATCACATCTGTGATCGCAGGGCCATTTGAGATATCGAGTTTTTGGTTATCCAAATGCCATTGAAGATGCGTTGCAACGTACGCTGGATCGGAGGTTTTGATGTAGTGGTTGTTCAACCAAAGTAACTTGTCTGTGTTAAACGCAGAAGCAGACTTAGAAATCGCCTTCAAGGAGAAATGTTCAATCATCTCTTCGCGTGAGAAGATCTCTTGGTCGCCATGAGACCAGCCCAAACGCACTAGGTAGTTGTTGAGTGCATTCGGCAGATAACCTTCATCACGGTATTGCATCACAGAGACCGCGCCGTGGCGTTTTGACAGCTTCGCACCGTCATCACCCAAAATCATGGCACAGTGGGCAAACGTTGGCACGGGTGCACCTAGCGCTTTGTAAATATTGATTTGACGAGGCGTGTTGTTGATGTGGTCTTCACCGCGAACAACGTGAGTGATACCCATGTCCCAATCGTCGACAACAACCACAAAGTTGTAGGTTGGCGCGCCATCCGTACGACGGATAATCAGATCATCCAACTGATCGTTGCCAATTTCGATGCGGCCGCGAATTTGGTCGTCAAACACTACGCTGCCTTCTTTCGGGTTGCGGAAACGAATCACACACGGATCACCCTCTTTTGCTGCCGCGTTGGCAGCGATAATTTTCGGGTGGTTGGCGTCGTAGCGCGGCATCTGCTTTGCTTCTTCTTGTTCTGCGCGAATTTCATCAAGCAGCTCTTTCGGTGCGTAACATTTGTACGCTTTGTCTTCAGCCAGCAGTTTGTCGACCATTTCATTGTAACGATCAAAACGCTTGGATTGGTAGTACGGGCCCTCGTCCCACTCAAGTCCCATCCATTGCATGCCTTCAAGAATCGCATTGACAGCTTCTTGTGAATTACGCTCAAGGTCGGTGTCTTCAATACGAAGTACAAATTCACCGCCTTGGCTTTTTGCGTAGAGCCAAGAATAAAGAGCAGTACGAGCGCCACCCACATGGAGGTAGCCTGTCGGGCTTGGAGCAAAACGAGTTTTAACCGTCATGTAAAATACCTTGATTGTCTGAATGACTGCGCCGCCTTCCGTTTGCGAGGAGTGTGACGCCAAAATTGCGCGTTATTTTAGCACCGATATGTAAATCTACAATCCGTGGTTAAGGTGTTTTACTGCCCAAGAGAGAAACTCTTGGCGTTCTGAGGCTGGAAGCGTGAGAAAATCATGTTGCAACCGCGATGTGCGTGTCAATTCCTCCTTATCCGTCAAACTCGGCGTCGCCTCTAGAAAAACGTCGGATGACGTTGGAGACCTAGCAGCTGTCGCAGTTGATGTTAATGTTGAGGTGCGCAGCTGCGCTTTACCATCACCAAGTTCGTTGTAGCTTGCTAACATTTCATCGTAATTTTTGGTCAGAGAAAAACTCTGGTCGTAGATTTCATCGGATTGATACGGCAAAGGCTGGCCATTGACGTGTAAATGGACACTCGGTGCCCGTTTATACCGCTCGACCCCTCTTTGATCGCGGATAACAAAGGGTTCTGCAATGGTCACCGCTTGATCGTGCGCCTCAAATGTGACCACTAGAGGTAAGCCATTAAACTTCTGTTTACCTCCGTTGGTGTCAATCATCCCACTGACTCGCACTAGCAGTTGATTGGTGCCGTTGGGCAGTTGCCATTCACCCGGTTTAACATGAACAATGGTATCGGTTGAGTTGAGCGCTAACACCTCCACTCGCCCCTCGGTCGTCAATTGCACGCTGGCCCACAGTGACTGACAGATAAACAAACTCAGCAGCGTTAATGCTCTCATCACGATCTTTCCTCTATTTTTATAATGGCATAACAGTGGCAAAAAGCACAAAACGACAAAAGGCGGACAGAGCCCGCCTTGTCTTTCTTGCTCTAAATTAGAATACCCATTCGGTACCGATACGAATCATCAAATCGTCATCAAACGCTGCGTCGTCTTGTTGTGTCAAACGAACGAAGGTGTAGACAGAGTTAAATGAGTAACCGAATTCACCACTGATTGAGGTAGAATCCAGATCCTTATCTTTTCGGCCATCTTGCTTACCGGTTTGATCCGCGTAGCCGACACGAATATTGGCATTGCCAAAGTAGTAGTTCGCTTGAATGGAGTAAGCGTCGATTTCACGCTCTTTGTAGCCGTAGCCGCCACCATTGTTGGTCGAGTCGTAAGAGCCAGATTTGTACGCCCCCAAGAGGTTGAAGTTGTCGAGTGGACGAAGTTCAAAACCGACAAAGTACGCATCGGTATCACCAATTGATGCTGCAACTCCTGGTTTCCATGAAGGCTGACCATTTGGATCTGGATTGTTCGTATCCCAAATGCCTGATTCACCACCTTCAAACGTTGTTCCTTCGGCAGTTTCAAACGCCGCATGTAGAGTCAACATATCGATTGGCGTCACAGAGATAGAACCACCAAAGAAATTCGAATCTTCGTGATTTTCGCTACCGTTACCACCGGCCAAGCTAAATTTCACCATCTCACCAAACACTGGCAAATCGTAGCGGAACATTTGGCTCTTACGGTCAAAATGGTAACGCTCACCGCTTCGCCATGCGCGGTCAAATGTGCGGCCTAAGTTCGATGCTGAGTATGGCCAGTCCACCAATTCATACATAGGTGTCAACATACGACCAAAACGCACGGAGCCCCAATCATCGCCGCGTAGGCCAACGAAGGTATCACGGTTGCCGAGCTTAGCGCCGTCATCCAGAACCCAACCCGATTCCACTTGAGCAAATGCCGTGACGCTGTCCGTCATCACTTTCGCAGCGCGAAAACCAACACGCGTTTCATTCTCTAGTGCCCAGCCTGCATCCGGCCCTGCATCATTCGATGCGCCGTAATCCACCGCTGAAATGGAGACAACACCATACACTTCAACATTGGCATCATTTGGGTCACCTAACATGTAAGCGTGTGCAGCGCCCGCAGTCAGAGTCGCCGCAGCAACGGCTGCGCTAAGAAACGTTTTTTTAAAGTGAGACATAAGATTAACCCCTATATAGTCATTTTTTGAATTTTTCTCTTGCCTCACCACCGCGCTGATGAATTCACCGTGGTGAGGACTCTTTATGGACGGGCTCATCTTGGTAAACTTTTTTCGCCTTAAAAAACAAACCAAATTATTTTTCGACTCACTTCAAATTTGTCATTGAGAGAATATCTAAATCAATGATATTTCAATGGGTTAATAAAAACCTAAAGCGATAAAAACGGCAATTTTGAGCTTTTTCTACCCGTAAAGCGGTGAGATTGTTAACGACGTCAAAGCCTATTTGCGTTTCTTTAGTTCACTTTATATTTGTAATAAAAAAAGAGTGAACACGATCTCACTTGATGCAAGTCACTGATTTTGTTTGATACGTTGATTTCAACGAATTTGACGTCATTCGGGCTCCAATGCTTGACCTTTCCCCAGAGGTAAGGTTTATGCTTATCAAACTCACATCGAATAACAGTGAAAGGCCGTCGCTATGTACAGGTTTGATATTCCATTACAGGGTTTGAGTTGCATGGGCTGCGCACGCAAAGTAGAGCGAGCGCTGATAGAGCATCATGCGCTCACCGTCCTCGACGTATCGAAAAAACACATTGAAGTCGAAAGTCACGCCCCGTATGGCGAACTGGCGAAAACGGTGGCATCTTTAGGCTATCAATCAGGAACGAGCTGTGCGTTTTCACTCTCGGGGCTAAACTGTGGCCGATGCGTGTCCAAGCTGCGAACGGCGCTCGAATCCCATCCGTCTAT
>NZ_JCBDGX010000046.1:0-45828 GCF_059834345.1 Vibrio sp. R11-SG3-ISO3-SZ | reverse complement strand
TGAGTAACCGCATGGCAAGAGAGAATTTTCTCGAGCTGAGTAATCGGCTCGAATCATGATTATTTATATTTAGAGGAACGTTATTGTGACACGAATTATCGTTGTAGGCGGTGGTGCAGGCGGCCTGGAGCTTGCTACCAAACTGGGTCGTACATTGGGCCGTAAAGGCCGTGCGCAAGTCACCTTGGTTGACCGTAAGGCAAGCCACTTGTGGAAACCCTTGCTGCATGAAGTTGCGACAGGTTCACTGGATGAAGGTGTGGACGCGCTAAGCTACCGTGCGCACGCCAAAAATCACCACTTTGATTTCCAAATGGGTGCGCTCAAAGACATTGACCGCGAGCGTAAAGTGATCACACTGCACGAGCTGAAAGATGAGCATGGCGAACTGCTGATGCCAACGCGTGAGCTTGAGTACGATCTTCTGGTGATGGCCATTGGTTCTACCTCCAATGACTTTAACACGCCGGGCGTGCGTGACAACTGCATCTTCCTCGATAGCCCAGAGCAAGCGCACCGTTTCCGCACCGAAATGAACAATGAATTCTTAAAGCTGCACGCGAAAAATGGTCAAGGCACCGTGGATATCGCGATCGTAGGTGCAGGTGCAACCGGTGTTGAACTTTCTGCTGAGCTGCACAATGCAGTGAAAGAGTTGCGCACTTATGGTTTTGGTGACTTGGACTCAAGCAAGCTCAACGTCAACCTTGTTGAAGCGGGTGAGCGTATTCTTCCGGCTCTGCCGCCACGCATTTCAAGTGCTGCCCATCAAGAGTTGACTAAGCTTGGCGTCAACGTGCGCACCGCGACTATGGTGACCAAAGCGGAAAAAGATGGCCTAGTGACCAAAGAGGGCGACAAAATCCCAGCGCAAATCATGGTTTGGGCTGCGGGTATCAAAGCGCCAGATTTCATTAAAGACATTGCAGGCTTAGAGACTAACCGCATCAACCAATTGGTGGTGAAAAGCACCTTGCAAACGACGCGTGACGATGACATTTTCGTGATTGGCGATCTCGCGCAATGCACGCAAGAAGACGGCTCGTTTGTGCCACCTCGTGCCCAGGCTGCACACCAAATGGCAAGCTGTGCGTTTTCCAATATTGTGGCGAAGATGAACGGCCGAGAGCTCAAGCCTTATGTCTACAAAGACAAAGGTTCACTGGTCTCTCTCAGCCGCTTCTCGACCGTTGGTAGCCTAATGGGCAACCTAACCAAAGGCTCAATGATGGTGGAAGGCCGTATCGCTCGCGTAGTTTACATTTCGCTCTACCGCCTACACCAAATGGCACTACACGGGATGTTCAAAACCGCGCTCATCATCCTCATGGGCCGCATCAACCGCGTGTTGAGACCCAACCTTAAGCTTCATTGATCAAAACAAGAAGAGCGCCGATTGGCGCTCTTCTCTTATACGGTTTTGAACTCAACGAATCAGTGTTAGACGTTTGATTCGTCTTTTGCCTCTTTTAGTGCCTGCAAATTTTCGTTGATCTTGAAGATAACAATCATCAATTCACACCAAATGCGAGCGCCAATCGCCCCACCAACCATCGTTAGCAATCCCAGCATAAAGGTTTGAAAGGTCACACCGCCGTATCCACTAAACATGGTTCCAATGCCAGAGATAATCGCAATGAGAAGCAGCAACCAGTAAAGTCCGGTGACTAGCTTTGGAGTGAGCATAGATTTAAACGAAAATATCGATTCCATTCTTAGATTTCCTTTCATAGATAAAGGGAGTAATCATGCCACAGTTTATGGCTCAACCTAGGACAAAGAGTCTGACGCCTGACACGAATTTGGCGTAAGTTATTGGCTAATCAGTAATTAACTGCTTTTATGATGAGGTTAAACTCAACCTGGAATCATTGAAAACACCACCCCCTCTTTAGGCTGGCCTTGGAAGACAAAGCGATTTTTCGCCCGAGCTTCCAGTGTTGCGCCGCACTTAATGGCGAGGTGTTGACTGGGGAGGTTGTCTGGGTCGCAGACGATTTCGACACGGGTCAGTTTGAGTTGGGCGAAGCAGAACTCCACAAGCGCATTGAGCGCTTCTTGGCCGATGCCCTTGCCTTGGAACTCATCGGCTATCCAATAACCGATACTCGCCATGTTGAAAGTGTGGTAGAGCTCATTGATGGCGACCATGCCCACCAAAGCGCCGGTTGCGCGTTGGAACACGCCAAAACCGTAGGCTTGAGATTTCACCCAGTTGAGTCGGGTTTGCAACAAGAAGGCTTCAGCGTCCTCAAGGGAGAACTCGGGGTGGCACCAGTCAATCCATTGGTGCAGGCTTGCAGAGTGCGCAACCAGATGCTGAAAAATCTCAGCATGCTCAGCGTCAATCAAGCCAAGTCGCAGGTTCGGGGTGATGATTTGGTAATCGGGTGACATAAACAACAGCCCTCACGAGGAGGACTGACAGTATTACTGCGCGACGCGGCGAACTTGGATAATCACGCCTATGAGAGGGTGATCTAAGTAGTGTGTTTCGGTACTGCGCATGCGGCGCTTTTGGTCGAAACGGTAAGACTTCAAGAAAGCCTGGGTTTCGACGGTTGGTGTGATGTCTTCCATCAAGCCCGCTTGGACCACCGCATTATCTTGCATACTATCTTGTGTGGCTTCTTGTGTGGCTTCTTGTGTGGCATCTTGTGTGGCAACGTTGGTTTGGATCGGTGCATCAAGAACCACTTCACGTACGCTTGGCGCTTTTAAATCAAGCTCGACATCGGCGTAAAGGTAATGCTCAACATACACTTGAAATGTACCGTCGAGTTCAAACAGCGGCGCTGGAATACTCTCTTCGGTTACCCCATCAATGACACTGGAGGTGGCATTACTGCCCGCAGGTGAGCCATCAACATTAAACTGATTGGAGTAATCTTTTCCTGCTTGAATGTGAAACACCGGCGCACCGAAACGGCCTTGGTCGCCTTGACGCCAAGCGGTGTGCATCAGTACATCAAAGCCCGCGTGACGTTTCAGCTTTTGCACTTGCTCACCAAGTTTATACTGTGAGTAAGGCAGTAACGTGACCTGCTTACTGGCTCTGAAACTGGCATCAGAAAATTTGCCCGCGCGCTCAAGACTGATCTCTGGCGGGTTATTCGGCCAAGATTCCGCAGTCATTTCTGGGTTGACGGCACGTTTAAAGATGATCACTTCAATATCAAATTGACGCTCGGCCCAAGAAGGCATCGCGACGAAAAAAAGCAGCAGGGTAATCAGCTTTTTCATTCCAACTCCATTGAAGAGGTAGCGTGTACCTCAAAATTGTTCATAGTCCGCAAGCGGCGCGCATTGCTGTTTCTTAATTCAAGCCCTGATGCCGAATGCTTAGGGCAGTCGATTTTGCTTGAATTCGCCTAGCATATCACTAACAAACTGAATTCGCTTGCGTCTGTCGACTAATGGTAGCGTAAACTTGAATTTGGTTGGGCCATCCATTGCGAATTTTTGCGGTTGTGATTGCAGTAGTTTAACCAGATAGACGGGGTTAATGTCAGCATCCGGATAGAACTCGATAAAACCGCCTTTTTCATGCGCTTCGATCTTCTTCACTTTAAGTTGCGCCGCTTCAATTTTTAACGCGGCTACCGAAAGCAGGTTTTTGGTGGCATCGGGCAGTGGACCAAAACGGTCTATCAGCTCAACTTTTAGCTCATCTAACTCATCTTGACTGCTGACGCTGGCGATCTGTTTGTACATCGACAGGCGCGTATTAACGTCAGGCAAGTAATCATCCGGCAGTAAGGCGGGTAGACGCATTTCCACTTCGGTTTGCTCGCGCAGTAGATCATCCAACGAAGGCTCTTTACCCTCCTTGAGCGCCTCGACCGCTTGTTCGAGCATTTCCATGTAGAGAGTAAAGCCAACCGATTGAATTTGGCCACTTTGCTCATCACCCAGCAATTCACCTGCACCGCGGATCTCTAAGTCATGGGTGGCAAGGGTGAAGCCTGCTCCTAAATCTTCCAGCGAGGCGATGGCTTCAAGACGTTTGACGGCGTCCTTGGTCATGGCTTTAGGGTGAGGGGTCAGCAAGTAGGCGTACGCTTGATGATGCGAACGTCCGACACGGCCGCGTAATTGGTGCAACTGCGCAAGACCTAGGTTGTCCGCGCGGTCCATGATGATGGTGTTGGCTGTCGGGACGTCGATACCAGTTTCAATGATGGTGGTACAGACTAAAACGTTGAAGCGCTGATGGTAGAAGTCATTCATGATGCGCTCAAGCTCGCGCTCACGCATTTGACCGTGTGCAGTAGTAATACGCGCTTCCGGGATGAGCTTTTCAAGATCCGCCGCCACTTTATCGATGGTCTCGACTTGGTTGTGCAAGAAGTACACCTGACCACCACGCATGATTTCACGCAGCACGGCCTCTCGAATCGTCGCATCGTCATTTTGACGGACGAAGGTTTTGATCGCTAAGCGTCTAGCAGGTGGCGTGGCAATGATTGACAGATCGCGCATGCCACTCATCGCCATGTTCAAGGTGCGAGGGATAGGCGTTGCGGTCAGCGTTAGGATGTCGACATCCGCGCGCATCGCTTTCATTTTCTCTTTTTGACGCACACCAAAGCGGTGCTCTTCATCGACAATCAATAGGCCTAAATCGTTGAAGACAATATCATTTGAGAGCAATTTGTGCGTTCCGACTACAATGTCTACTTTGCCATCTTTGACATCTTGTAGCACTTGCTTTTGCTCTTTGGCGGTTTTAAAGCGCGACAGCACTTCAACGCGAATCGGCAGGTTGGCAAAGCGGTCACGGAAGTTTTCAAAATGCTGCTGCGCCAGTAGGGTGGTTGGTACGAGCACCGCAACTTGCTTGGCGTTGTCCGTGGCAACAAACGCCGCACGCATGGCGACTTCGGTTTTACCAAAGCCAACGTCACCACAGACCAAACGATCCATCGCTTTGGCTTGGCACATGTCAGACAGTACCGCGTTAATCGCCATCGCTTGATCGTCGGTTTCCTCAAATGGGAAGCCCGCTTTAAACGTTGCGTATTGTTCACGGTCAAGGGCAAACTTATGCCCGGGTTTGAGCTCGCGCTTGGCATAAACATCCAGCAATTCGGCGGCAACATCACGCACTTTCTCTGCGGCTTTACGCCGTGCTTTGCTCCAAGCATCGCCACCGAGTTTATGCAGCGGCGCTCCGTCCTCGGCACCGCCAGAGTAGCGGCTAATAAGGTTAAGCGAGGCAACGGGGACGTAAAGTTTGGCTTCGTTTTGGTACTCTAGCGTCACGTATTCAGTGACCATCCCACCTGCTTCAAGGGTTTGCAGACCGATGTAGCGGCCGATCCCGTGGTCGATGTGTACCACAGGTTGACCCTCTTTCAATTCGGCTAGGTTGCGAATGACCGCATCGCTGTTGGTGACTTTGCGATCTTTGCGGCGGCGCTGTATGACGCGATCGCCCAATAAGTCGCTTTCACAGACGAGAGCGACTTGCTCATCGCCAAACAAAAAGCCATGTTCAGAGGCGCCGATGACTAAGGTATGTTTGTCCTTACTCTCTAGCGCGTCGGAAAAACTGTGCTTAAGTTCAGGGCGCAACTTGATACGTTGCAATAACTCAAGCAGTGCCTCGCGGCGACCTTCTGACTCCACCGAAAAGACAATCTTACCGCGATAGTGTTCGACGAAATGCCTCAATGCGGCTAAAGGTTCTTTGTGCTGATGCTGCACAAAGAGATCGGGTAAAGGCTCAATGTCTACATTGGCTCGGCCTTGCTTGGCGGTGATGGGCTCGACAGAGAGCTCAACTTGGGCAAGGGGTTTAAATTGGCTAAACAGTTCGTCTTTTTTCAGCCACAACTCTTGTGGCGGCAATAACGGACGCAAAGGATCGACTTTGCGCTGTTCATAACGGTAGTCGACATCGGTTAAGAAGGTATCGATGGCTTGCTCTATATTGCCCACCGTCAACAGTTGGCTACCCTCTGGTAGGTAGTCAAACAGGGTTTCGGTGTGATCGAAAAAGAGTGGCTGCCAATACTCTATCCCCGCTGGCCAAGTACCTTTAGAGACTTGCATGTAGACAGACTCGGGCTCGCGGCGCGCTTCAAAGCGCTGACGCCATCGGATGCGAAAATCTTCAATCGCGGCTTCGGTAGTGGGGAACTCATGCGCTGGTAGCAGGCGGATCTCTTTGCGCTCTTCAATCGAGCGTTGGTTCTCCGGATCGAAGGTGCGGATAGTGTCGATTTCATCATCAAAGAAATCAATTCGGTAAGGATCGCTTGAGCCCATAGGGAAGAGGTCCAAAATCGAACCACGACTCGCGTATTCGCCGGGGCCAAACACTTGCTCAACGTGGCGATAGCCGGACTTCTCCAGTTGCAGGCGCAGTTTGTCGAGTGAGTACAAGTCTCCAGTTTTGACCATCAAGGTGTGGGCAAGCAAAAACTCACGCGGCGATTGGCGCTGCAGCAAGGTGTTCACCGGCACTATGGTGATGCCCGCGTTCAGCGTTGGCATTTGGTACAGGTGCGCTATGCGATCCGAGATGATTTCTTGATGGGGCGAGAAGCTGTCGTAAGGCAAAGTTTCCCAATCGGGGAAGAGGGCGACCGACTCACGAGTAAACTGCTCGATTTCTTGTAGCAATCTCAGCGCCGTTTGTGGATCGGGCACGGCTAACAGTGTGTGGCCTGAGTGTTGATTCGCCAACTCAGCAATCGCAAGTGGTAAGCTGGCGCCCTTGAGGTTACCAATCCGTTTCTTGTCCCCAGCACCTTGTGCTGATGCTAAGTTCAATAAAGATAGTTGTGGCATAGCAGTCGTTATTTTTCTCGATTGATGGAGCGTTGGCGCAGTAGCTTTTGTTGCTGCAACAAGGCGGCTTTAATCAGCAGATCTTGGTCGCTATCACGCAATAAGTCGTATTTGACTGTAATGAGGTAGCCATTATTGTCTGCCTCGCATTGAGTGACGTGCCCGTAGCAGTAGATGGCCGCCGCTGGGCTATCTAAAAAGAGTTTCAGGCGTAACTTGCTGTTGAGCGCAAGCGCGGTTTGTGCTTGATAGCTCAACTGGCTGGCACCAAATGCGCTGGTGTGAAAACGCAGGGCTTGATCATCTTGCTGAGAGAGCATAAAGGTCAACAGTAGGTTGAGCTTTGAGTTCTGCGTGTCGAGCAGTTCAATGACATGTTTGAAATCGCTGTTTTTTAGCTCACTGCGCGCGTGATCGTTGAGTAAATCCAGATGGCTAAATTCACTCGCCACTAAAAAGGGGGCGGGAATCTCGCGCTCAAACTGGTCAAAGCAAGGAAAGTCAGCACCTGCCTCTAGAGCCTCGACATTGATGGCGAGCGCGTGATTGACGGTGAAATATTCTTGTTCTGACATGCGTTTTCCTTGCGAGTTTTTTCTGATTATCGTCATACCAGAGCGTTTATCAAGGTATGCCTTTGTTTATTCCACATTTTCACCGCCATTTTGCAATTAAACACTACAACCCACGCAGATTAATGGGTAGAGTAAACGCCATCAAACATTGATGGTTGGTTTTATGTTTCATCCAGTCTCGACCTTTATCGGGCTTCGTTATTTACGTGGACGATCGGGTGACCGGTTCAGTCGCTTCGTCTCTTATATGTCAACCGCGGGCATTACTATTGGCGTGATGTCGCTGGTGACGGTGTTGTCGGTGATGAACGGTTTTGAGTCGCAGCTTAAAAGTCGCATCCTTGGTGTTCTGCCGCAAGCCATCGTCTCGAATAGTGATGGTCATACTGTTCGTTCGGATACGCCGCCTGAGTTTGTTCGTGCGCTTTCTCCGTCTTCTACGCCGACGCCGATCGTTCAGAGTGAGGCGGTGATTCAAAGCGCAGAAAGTTTGAGTGCTGGCTTGATGGTAGGCATCGACCCGAATCTTGACCGTTCGATTGCCACGCACCTGTACGCGGGTTCGGCAGGGGAGCTGCAAACCGGGGCTTACCGCATCCTGATTGGCCAAACCTTGGCGCGAGGGTTGGATGTCTCGGTGGGTGACAGAGTGCGTCTGATGGTCACTGGCGCCAGTCAGTTTACGCCGCTTGGTCGTATTCCTAGCCAGCGTCTGTTTACGGTGGCAGGGATCTTTAACACAGGGTCAGACATCGATGGCCAACTGATGATGGTGCACATTGACGATGCCGCCAAACTGCTGCGCATGAAAAGTGATGAGATGTCAGGCTGGCGACTCTATTTCGACGACCCATTTATCGTCAGTGAGCTTGGGCAAAAGTCTCTACCAGAGCTGTGGCAGTGGCAAGATTGGCGTGATCAGCGTGGGGAACTGTTCCAAGCGGTACGAATGGAAAAAAACATGATGGGGCTGATGCTAGGCCTAATCGTTGGTGTGGCAGCATTTAACATTATTTCCGCCCTTATCATGGTGGTGATGGAAAAACAGTCGGAAGTGGCCATCTTAAAAACGCAAGGCATGCAAAATCATCACATTTTGGCTGTTTTCATGGTGCAAGGTGCAAGCAGCGGCATCATTGGCGCATTCATTGGTGGTGGCCTTGGTGTGCTGCTGGCGACGAATTTAAATGCGTTGCTTGATGCAGCGGGTATCGCGTTATTTGCGGTCGGCGGCGAGTTGCCGATCGTTATCTCCTGGCCGCAAATTCTCTTAGTGGTTTTGCTTGCGATTGCGCTTAGCCTAGCGGCGACCTTGTATCCTTCTTACCGAGCATCCTCGGTCAAACCTGCTGAGGCATTAAGATATGAGTAATCTCTTACGTTGTGAACATGTGTGTAAAACTTACCAAGAGGGCGAGTTAAGTACGCAGGTGTTAAAAGGGGTCAGCTTCGATATTGAGCGCGGCGAATTAGTGTCAATCATTGGCACATCGGGCTCGGGGAAAAGTACTTTGCTGCACATTTTGGGCGCGCTCGATGATGCTAGCGAAGGCCATGTGACATTTTTGGATCAGCCGCTCGCCGAGCTGAGCTCTAACAAGCAAGCGAAATTACGCAACCAGCATTTAGGGTTTGTTTACCAATTTCATCATCTATTGGCAGATTTCAGCGCATTAGAAAATGTCGCTATGCCACTGCTGATTGGCGGCATGCCCGTGTCAGAAGCCAAACAGAAAGCGGCCGCGCTGCTGGACAAAGTGGGCTTGACCCATCGCATCGACCATCGTCCATCGGAGTTATCCGGTGGAGAACGCCAGCGGGTGGCGATTGCGCGCGCCTTGGTCAATAGCCCCGATCTGGTCTTGGCGGATGAACCGACTGGTAACCTTGACCATAAAACGGCGCTGGCGATTTACGATTTAATGCGCGAGCTCAATCGTGAATCAGGAACGGCTTTTTTAGTCGTGACCCACGATGGTGAGCTGGCGGAAAAAATGGATCGTCAGCTGCATATGCAAGATGGTCTGCTGATCGATATTAAGGAGTCGTAAGTGTTGTCTTCTTTGTCACTGTTTATCGGTGGTCGATTCAGTCGCGCAAAACAGCGCAACAAAATGGTGTCGTTCATTTCCATCTCCTCGACCATTGGTATTGCTGTTGGCGTTGCGGTGATCATCATTGGTTTGTCTGCAATGAATGGTTTTGAACGCGAGCTAAAAAATCGCGTATTGTCGGTGATTTCTCACGGCGAGTTCGAAGGCGTGCGCGGCCCACTCAACGAGTGGCCAAACGTGATTGAGCGCGCTCAGCGACATCCGAAAGTGGAAGCAGCTGCGCCGTTTGTCAAAATGACAGCGTTGGCGGAAAAAGGCAGTGCATTAAAAGCTCTTGAGGTGCGAGGCATCGACCCCGAAGCGGAAGCGCGGATTTCCAGTTTGGCGGAATTTATTGACCCGCAAGTCTGGGCAGAGTTTAAACCTGGACAACAGCAAGCCATTATTGGGCAAGGTGTGGCGGATGCGCTCGGCGCAAAGACGGGTGACGCCATTACACTGATGATTCCTACGGGTGGTGCGAGTCGACAGGTTCAGACCCCACGTCGAGTGCGAGTGACCATCGCAGGGATGTTGCAACTGAATGGTCAAATTGACCACAGTCTGATTTTAGTTCCGCTTCAGGATGCGCAGGAATATGGCCGTTTAGATAATGCCGTGACTGGGGTAGCGCTCAAAGTGAGCGATGTCCTAGACGCAACGGCGATTGTGCGTGAAGTGGGAAATACGCTAGATGTGTATGTTTACTTGCGCAGTTGGCAGCAAAAATACGGCTTTTTGTACCGAGATATTCAATTGGTGCGCACCATTATGTATTTGGTGATGGTACTGGTGATTGGTGTAGCGAGCTTTAATATCGTCTCGACCCTGATGATGGCCGTTAAAGATCGCGCAGCCGAGATCGCGATTTTACGCACCATGGGAGCCACCGATGGATTGGTTCGTCGGATTTTTGTCTGGCAAGGTGTCTTCTCAGGCGTGCTTGGCAGTGTGATTGGCAGTATTTTTGGCGTACTCGTGGCGTGGAATTTGACCTCTCTCATCCAGGGGCTGGAGTCGCTAACGGGGCACCAATTTCTTTCTGGCGACATTTACTTTGTCGATTTCCTTCCCTCTGAACTTCACGGCTTTGATGTGGCTTTGGTCTCTTTGACGGCCATCACCCTAAGCTTACTCGCCACTTGGTATCCCGCTTCTCGGGCGGTCAAACTGCACCCTGCGAGCGTTCTCAGAGCGAAGTAGCGATGGTGTTGTGTTTGTCCTGCAAAGCGAACAGTGAGAACAGAAAAAGGACCCGCGGGTCCTTTTTTCATCTTGATTCAACACGCCTTGCATCAGAATGTGTGAATAGGGTGGGTATGCGTTGGTCTCTATCTGCTATTTTTTCAGCATTCTCGGTATTCTGAACTTTCGTTTTTGCCAACTACGGACAACTGAGTAGCGCCACAGCGCTTTGATGCCAAAATAGCCCAACATGGCGGAGACAATCCCGCAGATCAAGCAGCCGAGCAGGAATGGCGGGCCAATGGTGCTCATCTGTTGCAAGATGAACTCCCAAGAGAGTTCAAAGTGAAAGCGCTGCGGTGGGGTATGCATTACCCAAGTGCCCACTTTGTAGGCGAAGTAAAACATCACCGGCATGGTGATTGGGTTGCTGATCCAGACAAGCGCAACGGAGAGTGGCAGGTTAACGCCGCAAGCAATCGCTAACCCAGCAGACATGATCATCTGACTAGGCAGTGGGACAAAAGCCATAAACAACCCCACGGCGAAAGCACCTGCCGCTGAACGGCGATTCAAACACCACAAATTCGGGTTGTACAACACGTTGCCAAAAACCTTTAGTGCCTTTTGACGCTTGATTAACTCATGGTCAGGCATAAAGCGTTTGATGAATTTTCTTGGCATAGGGGACTATGGCTCACTATCTAATCAGTTGTTGGACTCTTGCTTCTTTTTCGGCGACCGTCATGAGCGCCGCAATTTGGCCAGCTATGCCAGATTGGATTTGGAGTGGCCTTAATGTCGGCCTCCTCGTGGTCTCTATTTGGATTCGTATGCTT
Organism: Vibrio sp. R11-SG3-ISO3-SZ; assembly: GCF_059834345.1. Lineage (NCBI taxonomy): Bacteria > Pseudomonadati > Pseudomonadota > Gammaproteobacteria > Vibrionales > Vibrionaceae > Vibrio > Vibrio sp. R11-SG3-ISO3-SZ. Next base: position 34,338 of record NZ_JCBDGX010000046.1, on the reverse strand, counting down.
CGAATCGGGTGGGGAATCAATGCCGGTCTGTTGTTAGTGATGCTTCATGGTCACTTAATTCACCAGCAAATAGAAACGCTCTTCCGTGCAGGGCCAGATATTACCATAAACGCGAAAGCTGACAGCTTTTTTAAACAAATAAGTCACGGCTTTAGAGGCGAAATTGTAGTTAGATCAATCAATGGCCAAACATTGCGCAGTTTGATGCCACTGAAAGTTCAGTTTATATCGCCAATTGCTCTGCTGCCGGGCGATGAAATCGACGTTAAAGTGCGCTTAGAGCCTGTCGTCGGCTTACTTAATGAGGTGGGGTTTGATGCTGAAAAGCAGGCGTTGTCACGCCGATGGTTAGCCACCGCGGTAGCGCCTGCGAAGACGCATTTTATCGTGCGCAGCCTGCCCACTCTTCGAGCGCATTACTATCTTTTGCTGGAGCGTGCCATAGCGCCATACTCGCAGCGCGGTTTGATTGAAGCGTTGACCTTTGGCGCTCGGCATCATTTAAGTACGGCGCAATCTGCTCAGTTGGCGCGCAGCGGGCTTGGCCATCTGATTGCCATTTCTGGTCTGCATATCGGCATCGCGTTTGGATTAGGGTGGTGGTTGGGGAGGGGGGTATTCATGCTATGGCCTAGGGCAAACGTGGCGCCGCTCATTTTGGGGCTTACTGTCGCTACTTGCTACGCTTGGCTCGCAGGTTTAACGCTACCCACTCAGCGCGCCTTACTGGCATGCTTGTTGACTGTGGGACTGCTGCTGGTCAAGCGCTATTGGCCGCTGCGGCTCAAGTGGTGTCTGGTGACTGCGATCTTGTTACTCTTTGACCCTTTCGCGCCCTTGTCTCTCAGCTTTTGGATGTCGATTCTGGCGGTGGCGATCATCTTCGTGTTTGTTTCCAGCCGCTACGCACAAACCGGTGCGCTTGGCAGTATGCTGCGCTTACAGGTTTTCTTTCTGCTTTTCATGACACCACTGACGATACTGTTTTTTGATGGCGTCAGTCGTATCGCGTTTCTCACTAATCTGGTCTGTGTGCCGCTGTTTTCGTTCATTATCATTCCTCTCACTCTGCTCGCGTTGCTGGCCCAGTTGCTATTCGATTGTTCGTTGTTGTGGCCGTTAATCAATAGGTTGTTGCAATGGGTGTCGAATGCTTTGGGTCATTGGGACTTGTGGTGGTGGGTCGAAGATGATTGGGCAATGCTGTTCGGAGTGAGCGCTCTGCTAGCGCTGGCTTCTGTCTGGGTACGCAAGCGGGTGTTGTTGCTGATTTTTGCTGTGACGGCGATGGGGCGGATAGAATTTGCTCCCAAGCCATTATGGGAGATGTGGATACTCGATGTCGGGCATGGTCTCGCCGTTGTGATTCGACAAGGCGAGACCGCGCTGGTTTATGACACGGGCAGCGCTTGGCAAGACTCGAGCTATGCGGAGCAGATCATCACGCCATTGCTTTACAAGCGGGGAATTCGCCGTGTTGACTATCTTATTCTCAGCCATATGGACTGGGATCATGCCGGTGGTTGGCAGCCATTAGTGGCAGAGTGGCAACCGACACTCATCAGCAGTCAACATGGCGTAGGCGATGTGCCCTGTCGTCAAGGTCAAACCCTACAGTGGCAGCGTTTGACGCTTGAGGTCTTATGGCCGCCAACACGAGTCTCTCGAGCGTTCAATCCGCACTCTTGTGTTATTCGAGTGAGCTCGCCAAAGGCGTCGGTATTACTGACCGGAGACATTGATGCCATTGCTGAGTGGCTATTGCTCCGAGAGCCGCAATATCTGAAGGCCGACATCCTCATAGTGCCCCATCATGGCAGCCGGACCTCGTCTTTGCCCGCGTTTATCGACGCCGTTTCACCGAGGTTGGCTTTAGCGTCGTCAGCGTATCGAGGGCGCTGGACACTGCCACACCCATTGGTGGTGGAGCGCTATCAAATTCGTGGTATTGATTGGCGTGATACCGGTACCTTTGGCCAGTTGACGGTGAAATTTTATCCAAACGAGTGGTTTGTCCGTGGGATTCGAGAGGTCAAAGGCCGGGCATGGTATAGGCAGATGCTGCGTAACGGAGTAGAATGACCGCAATATTGTAAGAAAAATAAAGCCTTTCTATGTCACAACACCAAGATGAAACCACCTGGACCACGTTTAAACGATTGTGGACATACATTCGCCTGTACAAAGCGGGTCTCCTGGTCGCGATCATTGCGCTTGTCATTAATGCCTTTGCGGACACCTACATGATCTCCTTGCTCAAGCCTTTGCTCGATGAAGGGTTTGGTGATGCAGACTCCAACTTTTTGCGCACGCTACCGTTTATCATTTTGGGGATGATGGTGCTCAGGGGCTTGAGTGGATTCGTCTCAACCTACTGTTTGAGTTGGGTATCGGGCAATGTGGTGATGCTGATGCGTCGCCGTATCTTTGCTCAGTTTATGCATATGCCGGTGTCGTTTTTTGATAAAGAGTCGACCGGTGGTTTACTGTCTCGTATTACCTATGACTCCGAGCAGGTGGCAGGTGCAACCAGCCGTGCGTTAGTCAGTATCGTGCGTGAAGGCGCGAGTATTATTGGTTTACTTGTCCTAATGTTTTGGAACAGTTGGCAGTTATCTTTAGTCTTGTTTGTCGTCGCTCCCGTGGTGGCATGGGGGATTGGCGTGGTCTCCAAACGTTTTCGCCGTATTTCAAAAAATATGCAAGATGCGATGGGCAACGTTACCTCTTCGGCGGAGCAGATGCTGAAAGGCCACAAAGTCGTATTGAGTTATGGCGGTCAGGATGTGGAAACCAAGCGTTTTGACGAAGTGAGTAATCGCATGCGCCAACAGACGATGAAGCTTGTCGCTGCTCAAGCGATCGCCAATCCGGTGATTCAAGTGATCGCGTCGATGGCATTGGTGGTGGTGCTGTTTTTGGCTAGCGTCGATTCGATTCGTGCTGACCTGACGCCGGGCACCTTTACGGTCATCTTCTCTGCCATGTTTGGCTTGATGCGCCCTCTGAAATCTCTCACTAACGTCACCTCAGAATTTCAGCGCGGTATGGCGGCAAGCCAAACCTTGTTTGGCCTGATGGATCTTGAGACTGAGAAAGATACCGGTCAATACAGCACGGATAAAGTCCGCGGTGATATTGAAGTGAAAGACGTCACCTTCACCTACGGTGGCAAAGAGAAACCGGCACTCAGCCAAGTGAGCTTTTCTATCCCGCAGGGTAAGACGGTAGCGCTGGTGGGTCGCTCGGGTTCAGGCAAAAGTACCATTGCCAATCTCTTTACCCGTTTTTACGACGTTGATTCAGGCACCATCTTGCTCGATGAGCACGACATCCGCGATTACAGCCTAAGCAATCTGCGCAGTCACTTTGCCCTTGTGTCGCAAAATGTGCACTTGTTCAATGACACCATTGCCAACAACATTGCTTATGCGGCGAAAGACAAATACAGCCGCGAGCAAATCGAAGAAGCCGCGCGTCTGGCGTACGCGATGGATTTCATTGAAGGCATGGATGACGGATTAGATACTGTGATTGGTGAAAACGGAACTAGCTTGTCAGGCGGTCAACGTCAACGTATCGCGATTGCGCGAGCGTTGCTGCGTGATGCCCCTGTACTGATCTTGGATGAGGCCACATCGGCGCTAGATACTGAGTCTGAGAAGGCAATCCAGTCCGCACTCGATGAACTGCAGAAAAACAAAACGGTGTTGGTGATTGCGCACCGACTGTCGACCATTGAAAATGCGGATGAAATCCTGGTTGTTGATGAGGGTGAAATTGTTGAGCGTGGCTCACACGCTGAGCTGTTGTCCCAAGACGGTGCGTATGCGCAGCTTCACCGTATTCAATTTGGTGCTTAATCGGTGATTGAGCAGATTTGGTTTGGTCAACACCCCCTTCGTTGGTTAGCCTGGCCGCTTCTATGGCCGCTAAGTCGTTTGTTTGCGGTTATCAGTCAGCGCCGACGTCAGCAGTTCGAGTCTGGCGTTAAACAGAGCTATCGAGCGCCAGTGCCTGTAGTGGTGGTGGGTAATATCACCGCCGGTGGCAATGGCAAAACGCCGGTCGTGATCTGGCTGGTTGAGACCTTACAAGCGCTCGGTTTCACGCCGGGTGTGGTGTCACGGGGCTACGGCGCGAAAGCGCCGTCTTATCCGTTGATGGTGGACGCTTCAACGCTAACCCAGCATTGTGGTGATGAACCTAAGCTTATTTATCAGCGCACCGGTGCGCCGGTTGCTGTGTCACCGGTTCGGTCTGAGGCAGTAAAAGCCTTATTACCACAAGGCGTGGATATCATCATTACCGACGATGGGTTGCAGCATTACGCCTTACAAAGAGACATAGAGTTGGTGGTTGTGGATGGTGCTCGCCGTTTTGGTAACGAACAACTTTTGCCGTTAGGGCCGCTGCGCGAATCGACCGCTCGATTGCAAAGTGTTGATGCCATCATTACCAACGGGGGCAATGCTCACCCGGGTGAAGCATCGATGCAATTGGTGCCAGACCTTGCCGTCAACCTAACAACCGGAGAGCGTCGCGCAGTCGGCGAACTTGGGCGCTTAATCGCGATGGCTGGAATTGGTCATCCACCACGATTTTTCAATACCTTAGCCCAGCTCGGTGCGCAGGTGACTATGAGCCAAGGCTTTGCCGATCACAAAGATTTCTCCGCCGATGAATTAATCGCGTTGGCTGCAAAAGGCGACGCTTTGATCATGACAGAAAAAGATGCCGTAAAATGTACGCAATTTGCGCAGGACAACTGGTGGTATTTGCCCGTGTCTGCCAAATTTGAGCCACAGGATGCCGCGTACATCATCAATAAAATTAAAGAGGTGAAAGAGCAGTATGGACCATCGTCTTCTTGAAATCGTTGCTTGCCCAGTGTGCAAAGGAAAGCTGACGTTCGACAAAGATAAACAAGAGCTAATTTGTAAATTGGATCGACTTGCTTACCCAATTAAAGAGGGCATTCCTGTCCTGCTCGAACCTGAAGCTCGCCAAATGAGCATGGATGAGGGTCGCTAATGGCTTTTACTGTCGTTATACCTGCGCGCTATCAATCTAGCCGCTTACCGGGTAAGCCTATTGCCGATATCGCTGGTAAGCCTATGGTGCAACGCGTTTACGAGCAAGCCATTCAAGCGGGTGCCGAGCGAGTGATCGTTGCGACCGATGATGAACGAGTTGAGCAAGCCGTGCGAGCCTTTGGTGGTGATGTGTGCATGACGTCAGACAAGCACGAATCAGGCACCGAGCGCTTAGCGGAAGTGGTTGAACAGATGGGCATTGCTGACGATCACATTATCGTCAATGTTCAAGGTGATGAGCCTTTGATACCGCCATCGATCATTTCTCAAGTGGCCGATAACCTTGCCCGTTGCAACGCGCCAATGGCCACGTTGGCGGTAGAGATCCGTGATGAAGAGGAAGTGTTCAATCCCAATGCGGTGAAAGTGGTGGTAGACCAGCAAGGTTTTGCCCTTTACTTTAGCCGGGCGACGATTCCTTGGGATCGTGACCACTTTGCTAGCGGTAATGCCGATGCCAAACAGCCTCTACTGCGTCATATCGGTATTTATGCCTATCGTGCGGGATTCATCAATACCTATGTCAATTGGCAGCCTACGCCACTAGAGCGTATTGAGTGCTTAGAGCAGCTTCGTGTGCTCTGGTATGGAGAAAAAATCCATGTCGATGTTGCCAAAGAAGCGCCGGCCGCTGGAGTGGATACACCACACGATCTTGATGTCGTCAGACGTCATTTTAGTGCTTAAGTGCGCATCCAACTAACACCATAGAATATTAAGGCCCAGAAACGGACAGGTTTCTGGGCCTTTTGCTTTATGCGTGGTAGGTTGCTTTTATACGTAACAGGATGTCCGCGCACAGCGTTTAGATTTTCGTGTCGTAGTCGTTGCGCTTAGGACAGGTGCCGAGAATCTCACGTCGCCCAGTCTCCTTCACCTCTTCGAGTACCACATCGAATCCCCATAGACGGTAGACATGTTTGAGCACTTCCTCGTAGCTCTCATCGAGTGGAATACGGTCATGAGGCACGTATTGCAGGGTTAATGAGCGGTCCCCACGCACGTCAACGTTATACACTTGGATATTGGGCTCAAGGTTGCTCAAGTTGTATTGCGCCGCGAGCTTTTCACGAATGGCGCGGTAGCCAATATCGTTGTGAATCGCGGTGACTTCAATAAAGTTTTTCCTATCATCATCGGTGATGGAGAACAGCTTAAAGTCGCGGATCACTTTCGGCGATAGGTATTGGCTGATGAAGCTTTCGTCTTTAAAGTTGTGCATCGCAAAGTGCACCGCTTCTAGCCAATCGCTGCCCGCTAGCTCTGGGAACCACTCTTTGTCCTCATCCGTAGGCGCTTCACAAATGCGACGTATATCCCTAAACATCGCAAAGCCGAGTGCGTAGGGATTGATACCACTAAAATAGGGGCTGTTATAGGGCGGCTGAGCCACCACACTGGTGTGGCTATGAAGAAACTCTAAGATAAAGCGTTCGCTGACCAAACCTTCATCGTACATGTGGTTGAGAATGGTGTAGTGCCAGAAGGTTGCCCAGCCTTCGTTCATCACTTGGGTTTGCTTTTGCGGGTAGAAGTATTGGCTAATTTTACGCACGATGCGCACGATCTCACGTTGCCATGGCTCTAGCAGCGGGGCGTGCTTTTCAATGAAATAGAGAATGTTCTCTTGTGGCTCCGACGGGAAGAGTAGTTTGCTTTTCTCTTGCTCCACCTTGTTTTTGGGTACTGTGCGCCACAGGTCATTGACTTGAGATTGCAGATACGCTTCACGCTCCTCTTGGCGCATTTTTTCTTCGGCAATCGAGATCTTTTCCGGACGTTTGTAACGATCTACGCCAAAATTCATCAAGGCGTGGCACGAGTCGAGCAACTCTTCGACTTCTTTGACGCCATACTTTTGTTCGCACTCGGCAATGTAGTTTTTCGCAAACAGCAAATAGTCAATGATTGAACTGGCATCAGTCCAAGTTTGGAACAGATAGTTGCCTTTAAAAAAGGAGTTGTGCCCGTAGCAGGCGTGCGCCATCACTAGGGCTTGCATGGTAACGGTATTTTCCTCCATCAAGTAGGCGATACATGGGTCAGAGTTGATCACGATTTCGTACGCCAGCCCCATTTGACCGTGTTTATAGCCTTGCTCGGTTTGAATGAACTTTTTACCAAACGACCAGTGGTTGTAATTGATGGGCATACCAATACTCGAATAGGCGTCCATCATCTGCTCTGAGGTGATCACTTCAATCTGATTGGGGTAGGTGTCGAGTCGATAATGTTCAGCGACGCGTTTGATCTCCATGTGATAACGTTCAATGAGATCGAATGTCCAATCAGGACCATCGGGCAGTCTATTTGCGTTTGATTTGGCACACTTTTTTGCTTTCGTCGTCATAGCGCCTCCCTATGCATGCTCTTTGCGAAACAACTCTCTAAACACCGGGAAGATATCTTCGACGCTGCGAATGTTCTTCATCGCAAAGTTGTCAAAGCTGTTTTCCAGCTTCTCATATTCGTGCCAAAGCGTTTGGTGTGAACGGCGAGTTATTTCAATGTACGAATAGTACTGACACTCAGGTAATAACTGTTTGGTGAGCAATTCTCGACAGCGAGGTGAGTCGTCTGCCCAGTTATCGCCATCCGATGCTTGCGCGGCATAAATGTTCCATTCAGCGGTTGGGAATCGGTCTTTGATGATCTCGTCCATCAGCTTCAACGCACTAGACACGATGGTGCCGCCGGTCTCTTGCGAATAGAAGAACTCGTGTTCATCCACTTCTTTGGCTTGGGTGTGGTGACGGATAAAGACCACTTCGACGTTTTCATAGGTGCGAGTCAAGAACAGGTAGAGCAGCACATAAAAGCGTTTGGCAATGTCTTTGGTGGCTTGGTCCATCGAGCCTGACACATCCATCAAACAGAACATCACCGCTTGGCTAGATGGAATCGGACGTCGTTCGTAATTTTTGAAGCGAAGATCAAAGGTATCGATAAAGGGCACGGTGTCGATTTTTTTACGCAGTGCGGCGATTTCGTCCTGCAGGCGCTTCTCTTCAAGCAGCTGGGCAGGCTCACTCATCTTGACTTCATCGAGCGCCGCTTCGAGCTCTCTTAGCATGCGACGTTTGCCCGCGGTCATGGCTGTACGGCGAGCAAGGGATTGCTGCAAAGATTTCACAATCGCGATGTTGGCGGGAACACCAGCGGTTTGATAGCCTGCGCGATGGGTTTTCCATTCGGTGATTTTGTTGATTTGGTTTTTTTCAAGGTTTGGTAGTTCCAAATCCTCAAACAGAATATCAAGATACTCATCTTTGGAGATTTGAAACACAAAATCGTCTTGGCCTTCGCCGTCGGGACTGGCTTCACCTTCTCCTGAACCGCCGCCTTGACCACCCCCTTTCGGGCGCTCGATTTTATCGCCGGTGATAAATTGATCGTTACCTGGGTGAACGCGTTCTTTCAATCCCCCTTTACCTTGATGAAACACAGGTTCGCTGATGTCTTTGTGTGGAATAGAGACGTCTTCACCAGAGTCCGTATTCGTAATAGAACGTCGATTCACGGCATCTGCTACGGACTCTTTGATCTGCTCTTTATGACGGCGAATAAAGCGCTGGCGGTTTACCGCGCTTTTATTCTTACCGTTCAGTCGTCGGTCAATAAATTGCGCCATGAGTTCCCCCTCAATTGCGTTAACGTCGTCAATACGCCCCTTGGATTGAATCACCAAGGGGCGATGTGCTTAAGACGATTTACGTACGCGTAGATACCACTCAGAAAGCAAACGAACTTGGCGTTCGGTATAGCCTTTTTCCATCATACGAGCGACAAAGTCGTCGTGTTTCTTCTGATCTTCAGAAGAGGTTTTAGCGTTAAACGAAATGACAGGGAGCAACTCTTCGGTGTTAGAGAACATTTTCTTCTCGATAACGGTGCGAAGTTTCTCGTAGCTCGTCCAGACCGGATTTTTACCTTCGTTGTTGGCGCGAGCGCGGAGCACGAAGTTCACGATCTCATTACGGAAATCTTTTGGATTACTGATGCCTGCCGTCTTCTCAATTTTCTCCAGTTCGTTATTGAGCGCTGAGCGGTCAAACAATTGGCCGGTTTCAGGGTCGCGGTACTCTTGGTCTTGAATCCAGAAATCAGCATAGGTCACGTAGCGATCAAAGATGTTTTGACCGTACTCCGAGTAAGACTCGAGATAGGCGGTCTGGATCTCTTTGCCGATAAATTCGACGTAGCGTGGTACTAAGTAACCTTTCAAGAACTCAAGGTATCGCTCAGCGGTCTCTTGAGGGAACTGCTCACGCTCAATTTGCTGCTCAATCACATAGAAGAGGTGAACAGGGTTCGCAGCGACTTCCGCGCTGTCGAAGTTGAACACGCGCGAGAGGATCTTGAACGCAAAACGGGTCGAGAGACCAGACATCCCCTCATCAACACCGGCGAAGTCACGGTATTCCTGATAGCTTTTTGCTTTCGGATCAGTGTCTTTAAGGGTTTCCCCGTCGTAGACGCGCATTTTTGAGAAAATAGACGAGTTCTCTGGCTCTTTGAGGCGCGATAGAATACTGAACTGTGATAGCAATTCGAGCGTGCTGGGTGAGCACGGTGCTTTGGCAAGCTCGGAGTGATCAAGCAGTTTCTGGTAGATTTTCACCTCTTCAGACACGCGCAGACAGTAAGGAACTTTGACAATGTAGACACGGTCTAAGAACGCCTCATTGTTTTTGTTATTGCGGAAGGTCTGCCATTCGGATTCGTTGGAGTGCGCGAGAATCATGCCATCAAACGGCAGCGCAGATAGCCCCTCAGTACCGTTATAGTTGCCTTCTTGCGTTGCGGTAAGCAGCGGGTGAAGCACTTTGATTGGCGCTTTAAACATCTCAACGAATTCCATTAAGCCTTGGTTTGCACGACACAAGGCACCGGAATAGCTGTAAGCATCGGGATCGTCTTGGGAGAAGTGTTCTAACTGACGAATATCGACTTTACCGACCAGTGATGAAATGTCTTGGTTGTTTTCATCGCCGGGCTCAGTTTTGGCAATCGCACGTTGGTCCAAAATGGATGGGCGCACTTTCACAACTTTAAATTTGGAGATGTCACCGCCGAATTCATGTAGGCGCTTGGCTGCCCAAGGCGACATGATGGAGCGTAGGTAGCGGTTTTCGATGCCATACTCTTTTTTCAGAAGCTCACCATCTTCATTGACGTCAAACAGACAGAATGGATGGTCGTTGACTGGGCTACGGACACCGTTGGCAGAGAGTACGTAAATGGGCATCTGTTGCATCAAGGCTTTAAGTTTCTCCGCGAGTGACGATTTACCACCGCCCACAGGGCCGAGTAGGTAAAGAATCTGTTTGCGCTCTTCGAGACCTTGCGCCGCATGCTTGAGGTAGGAGACGATTTGCTCGATGGCTTCCTCCATACCGTAAAAATCTTTGAATGTTTCATAACGAGAAATCATCCGGTTGGAGAAAATACGGCTGAGACGGGGGTCTTTCGCTGTATCGATTACTTGTGGCTCACCAATAGCCATCAATAGACGTTCAGCCGCGTTTGCGTAAGCACTTTTGTCGTCCTTACACAGGCTAAGGAATTCTTGCAGTGATAACTCCTCATCCTTGGAGGCTTCGTAGCGTGCTTGGAAATGGTCGAAAATACTCATAATGAAATCCCCTCTGAACCTGTCAAAATGACATTAAACCCGCATTGAAAAGCGTTTCCTCTCTTCCTATAAGACTAGCCCGTATTTGGAATTCTGCTTAAAAAATATGTGTTTAATTGCAAATTGTGATTTTGGGCAGATTCAGCCGCTCTCTTTTCCGACAAGTCCAAAGTGGTGAAATAATCAAGGCGTGAATCATTAATATTTACGACCTATCGATGAGGGGAATGCGTCAGGAAAAGCGCTGGTAAAACTCACCATCTAAACAGAGCGTTAGCCGCTCTTGAGTGTCAACCTTGTGATGAAGGCAGCAAATTAAAACAAAAAGAGTGCGCTCGCTTCCACAAACAAAACACTTTTTTCAAGGCTTTCGACGTGCGTCATGATTTATTTCTATGCGCAAAATATAATGACTGAGATGATCCCATCGCAATCACATTAGAATGAAAGTAACTGCTATATGTTCAATAAAATTTCGTTAAAAAATAAACTCGCGATTTCAGCGAGTGTTGCCATTGTAGTCGGGGGGCTCTTGGTGGAAGCGATCTCTTTTCGTTCCTCATTGGAACGGTTGGATTTTGAGGTCGAGCAGCGCCTAGAGAGTACCGTCTCATCTTACAATCAGTACGTGACAGACTGGATAGGGTCGAAGGGGCGAGCCCTGACGTCTTTATCTCAAGAGTCGGAGAAGGGCGCCATTGTGACCCATCTCAAGCAGTTGCGTGACTCCGCGGCGTTTGACAACGTTTTTCTCGCCTACGCCGATGGTTCGCAGGACAACGCCAATGGAGTGGTACTGCCGCCGGGTAATAATGACCCGCGCAAATGGGGTTGGTATCAGAACGCAGTAAAGCAGCCATCGAAAGTGTTTATGGATAATCCTACCGTCGCTGCGGCAACCGGCGCGAACGTGGTGTCGCTGGGTAAGGCGTTGACGCTGCATGGCGAACAAGTGGTGTTGGGCGCGGATGTTGAAATTACCGATATCCTCACTAGTATGGAGCATGTCATTTTGCCGGGTGAAGGCTACATGTTTATTGCCAACGCGCAAGGCAACGTCTTTGTCCACGCCGATACCAAACTGCTCAATAAACCTATTTCTCAACTAGGCCTTAATATCGATGCGGTTAAGCAAGCAACGCAACGTAGCCAAGTTTCGATGCAAGTCATCAACGGTCAAGAATCGGTCTTGTTTGCACGCAATATTCAAGGCACTGAGTTGTCGACGGTAGTCGTGCTCAATTACGATTCCCTTGTTGCGCCACTGACTAGCGCAGTTTGGGGGCAGCTATTGGTGACCTTAGTGGTCGTGATTGTCTGTGTTGCGCTGTTTAACTGGTTGTGCAACATCTTATTCCGCCCTCTCAACAACGTTTCTAACGCACTCGAGCAAATTGCAAACGGGAGTGGTGACCTTACCCAGCGTATCAAGGTGGAGTCACAAGACGAGGTGGGTCGCTTAGCGAATAACTTTAATACCTTTGTTGGTAGCTTGCAGTCGCTTATTGGCCACATCCGTGAGCAGTCACACCAGCTCAAAGATCAATCAGAACAGAGTGCGTTACGTGGTCAAGATGCAGTGAAAGATATTCACCTGCAACAGCAAGAGATCACCATGGTGGCCACTGCGGTCACCCAGCTCGCCAGTGCGACCCATGAAATTGCTTCTCATGCAGAGCAAACCGCTCAGGCAGCTCACGAATCGACGCAAAGTACCGATAACGGTTATGCGCTGGTGGCGGATACCAAAGGTTCAATCAACAAACTGGCGGCGGAGCTCGATAGTGCAGGATTGGTTGTCAGTGAATTGGATAGACACGCACAAGAGATTTCCACTGTGTTGCAAACCATTCAGGGAATCGCTGAGCAGACCAACTTACTTGCGTTGAACGCGGCGATTGAAGCTGCGCGTGCAGGTGAACAAGGTCGCGGGTTTGCCGTTGTTGCCGATGAAGTACGTGTGTTGTCTCAACGCACACACTCCTCGACTGAAGAGATCAAACACACCATCGATGTACTGCAAGGTACAACGAATAAAGCGGTTTCGATTATGAAGAGCAGCGCAGCGCTCGCCGCTCACTCGGTACAAGACGCGGATCGCGCTGCGAGTGCGTTGGAAGAAATCAAAACCGCGGGTGCACTCATCAGTGACATGGCGACACAAATCGCCACTGCGGCAGAAGAGCAAACGCATGTGACGAGTGAGATTACGCAAAATATCACGTCCATCAAGAATGTGGCGGACCAGTTAGTGGCAGGTGCGGATACCAGCTCGAAAGAGGCGTATCAGGTGAAAGCCAATGCGGAAGCGCTCACCTCGAAAGTGGCCATGTTTAAGCTGAGCTAATCGGCTAACCAACTAAAAAGGGGCGTACGCGCCCCTTTTCTGTTTCTCTATGTCTCGCTATGCTCTAGTCGCTGGTTGCGCGAGAGCAGTATCGTGCTTGTCTTACGCGCGGAAGATCTGTTTTAGCTCGTTAGCGCAGAGATGGTACTGACGAGGACAGTTGCGCCAAGTGGTCAACATGCGGCGATATTTCTCTAGCATCGGCATCTGCGCATTAAAGTAGTGATCACCTTTATCAAACTGTGGGTAGAGACCTTCAGAGTCCGTTAGGAAACGCACATAGTTGACGAGCTGCGCTTCTGAAGCGATGTCAAAGCCTAGGAACGTAAGACGGCGTTGGTCGACATCTTTTTGCTCTTGCGCCTCTAGCATGCGGTAGGATTCCTGCATGGCATGGTACATTTCCATGATGTCGATAATCTCACGACAGTGTGCTTCGCTCAAACAGCCAAAGTTCTTGTTCAGCTCGTTCATTTGTAGCTCGTAGCCACGTTCAACGATCACCTGCAAACGCTGGTATTTCGCGGCGTTTTCTGGGTCCATTTGTGACATCAAGTAGTATTGGTTTGAAAGAATCAAACGTTGAGCGTTTGTCATTTCCATGCTGGCCTCACTTAAAGAATCTAATACATTTTTAATGTGCTTAGGTTATCCGTTCATTACAGGATGAAACATGATCTCAACACAGGTTTGTGATGAAAAATGATCAGATTTAAACAAAAACGGGGCTTTTTTACCGATTACTTTTTGTGGTAGTGGTTATAAATGTAGTCTCTATCGGAGAACACGCGTAGCCACTCAGGTTTGAATACCGCGAACATTGCCGCGGCCATACCGTTTAATAGCCCTTCTGGAAAAGCGAGGAGAGGTAGGAAGACCAAATAGTGTTCGACGATGGTCGGCCAATCGTGAGGGCCAAGCCACCAATGATGTACGGCGTTGATGAGTAGGTGAGCGCTGCCTGTGACGGCGCCGTTTAGAAAGCCAGCAACGAAAATAAAGACAAAGATATTACGTGGCAAAAAGCGATAACTGACTAAAAACACCCCGTGGCTTATCACGATTGGACACAATACCGAGAAGAGCAAATAGCTAGGGAGCATCGTGAGGGGTAATTCGCCAAACAGAGTCACGGCAAGGGCGGTGAACAGGCCGATGGCGTAAGCACTTCGCCATCCGTAGAGTAGCGATAATGTGGTTAAGCCCAGAAAGTGAATGGAGAGACCTGCTTTAACGCCTGCTTGCGCAGACCACAGCAAGGCCAGCGCGGCGACCACCGCAAAGGTAAAGTGTTGGAAGCCTGATTCATTGCGCAGTTTGGGCAGCAGTACAGTGCGAACATCTCGCCATATCAGCCCGAAACTGGCGAGAGCGATAAACCAAAGATAGAGTTCACTGAGTGCCACATTATCCCCAAAAAAATACCAACCATGCCTGCGTTATGGTTGGTATTTTTTCTGAATTAGGAAACAAATAAAACTAATATTTTACATTTGAGTGATATTGCTCAAGGATGCCAACAATCTTATCCATGGTTTCCTTTGATGGCGGGTTGACACCTTCAAGGGGGTAATCAAGACCGAGCGCTTCCCATTTGTGCGCGCCAAGTTTGTGGTATGGCAGCAGTTCGATTTTCTCGATGTTGTCCATATCCTTGATAAAGTCACCGAGCATGTGTGCGGCTTCTTCATCGTCGGTATAACCCGGGACAATCACGTAACGAATCCAGGTTTTCTGGCCGATTTTGTGTAGGTAACGAGCAAAGTCGAGGGTACGTTTGTTGGAGACGCCGATGAAATCATGGTGAATTTCATCTTTCATGTGTTTCAGATCGAGCATCACCAAATCGGTCGCATCGAGTACCTCATCAATCACCTCTGTGTGCTTACGGATGTAGCCATTGGTATCCAGGCAGGTATGAATGCCTTCGGCTTGTGCGGCACGGAAGAAATCGCGCACAAACTCAGGCTGAAGCATGGCTTCACCACCTGAGCAGGTGACGCCACCACCCGATGCATTCATAAAGTGACGATAACTTTTCGCTTCTTTGATGATCTCTTCAACGGTCACTTCTTTCCCATCATGGGTATCCCAAGTATCTCGGTTGTGGCAATACATGCAGCGCATTAGGCAGCCTTGCATAAACACAATGAAACGAATACCGGGACCATCAACAGTACCACATGATTCGAAAGAATGAATTCGACCAGTTGTAGACATGAGCTCATCTCTTATAAGTGATTTGTTCGTTATTTTATTACAAATGGTAGGGTTTATATAGTGAATTAGCCATTTAATAGAGAGTTTTTATAAATAGCGAAATTGTGCTTTTTTCGTCTAAAATGTATGTTATAAAAAAGTAAATAATGATAATAAAATCAAAATAAGTAGTGGAATTCAACAGGTCAGTGCTCTACACATTCACCTGATGTTAAAGGACTTTTTATGGACAGGCTTGCACTATCACAAAAACAGAGAGGGATTCTCTTTCTTGCAGTGTTGACGATTGGATTTGTTGCACTGGCACTTTTTACCTCTTCCAGATTGAGCGAAATGAGCCGCCAATACCACGCCAGTGGGGATATTGCGGTTGGCTCGCTTTCGATTTATCAAACTCAAGCAAAAATACTGACTCTGAGTAGCAACTTAGACAATTTGAGCGGTGCTCAAGTCGACAGCGTGAAAGGGGATATTCAGACCATCGTTCAGGATGTGGAGGCCAACATTGGCTTTCTTCAATCCCTCGGTTTTCGCCAAGAGAGCCAACAGCTTGAGCAGGACATTGCCGATTTTGAAGCCGCCGTCACGCCTTGGTTAACCATCAAACAAGAGCTGGGGTTCACTATTGATGAAGGCAAATTGGGTGAGCTTGGGCAATTGGCCACCATCATAGAACAAAAAATCGCCGAGACAGGTATGGTGACGCTCAACTCGGACTTTCAGGCGATGATCAAATCGCAGCAGAACTATTTGCTGCAACCCAATGAAGAGAACTTAAAGCTGTTCAATCGCGCGATGGGCAGCTTTGAAAGTATGTCGAACGTTTATGCGATGTTGGACTTGTATGAAAAAGAGATTGAACAATATAAAGAGACCTTTATTCGTGTCGCCGAGCTATCCGAGCAAGCCGGTGCGATTGAGCAGCAGTTACTGACCACAAAAGAACGCCTCGCTGACTTGATTGCCGCCATTACATCGCAACTTGGCGGAGTGAGTATGAGATATCAAAGCAGCGCGGAAAAAACCTCTGACCAAACCTTGTGGTCGATTATGGCGGCGTGCGTGGTATTGGCGTTATTTACCATTCTTATCTTTGTCTTGCAGAGCTCGTCGCAATCTCGCTTGGTGAATACGACACAGAAGATTTTGCGCAAGCTTTCTAAAGGGGATTTGTCGAGTCGAATGGCTCTCACGAATAACCCAAAAGATGAATTCAACCAACTGGCGAGCAGTATCAATGAAAGTTGTGAAAATCTCGGCTCGTTGGTGAAAGCGGTGCAAAGTAACAGCGATGCGTTATCCGGTAACGCTGCTGAGTTGAACCAGGGCTTGGATTTACTCGCCCACCACCAAAGCGAAGTATTGGGCCAGACGCAGTTGCTCGCCTCTGCCACGGAAGAAGTGAGCGTGACGACCCACGAAGTGTCCAATTCATTGGAGTTTGTCTCGGATTTAAGTCGTCAGTCCAATCAAGCGGCCGAAGAGGGGGCGCAGGTCATTCGAGCCGCGATTGGGTCCCTAGAGGAAGTCGGCGGCATTTTGACCTCGGCGGCCAGCCATATTAAACAACTTGAGGAAGCCTCCTCGAAAGTTGACTCTGTAATGGTGATCATTAACGGTATCGCGGAGCAAACTAACCTCTTGGCGCTTAATGCAGCGATAGAAGCGGCTCGAGCGGGCGAGCAAGGTCGCGGCTTTGCGGTGGTCGCCGATGAAGTGCGCAGCTTAGCAGTGCGAACTGTGGACGCGGTGGGTGAGATCTCGGAAACCATCGATACGATGAAAAAAGAGAGCGCAGAGGTGATTCAATATATAGGGAAATCGGAAGTGACGATGCAGTCGGGCCAGCAGCGAGGTCATGAAGCGATGACAGCACTACGCACTATTACCGAAAAAGCCGACGAAGCATCGCATCAAACAGAGGTGATTTTCTCATCCATCAAAGAGTTGGCGACCACCAGTCAATCGATGGCCGACAGCATGACGCAAATCTCTTCGGCGATGAAAGAGTTAGAAGAAAATAACGCCCAGCTCAAATCCGTCAGTCAGGTGGTAGAAGAGCGCGCCAGCAGCCTAAACCAAGACTGCCAACGCTTTACCGTCTGACGCTAGAAAAACGTGTAGAAATTGATGCCCCCGGCGCCGTAGATGGAATCGGGGGCTTCTTTATAATCGGGGGTTTTGACGGTGGTCGCTAAGGTCGCGCCAAAGCTCTGATTATACCAGGCAACGCCAGCAACGGCGGTCGCTTGCACCTTGTCTAAGGTGACATCGTATAGCGATGGATCGCTAACATCGGGATTATGACGGATGCCTGGTCTATCCCCTTCAATGGTGATGTCATTGAAGCGGTAGCGAGCTTCAATGCCGGCAAAAACAAACCATCCCTGCTTTGACCCACCCAGCATACCAGCGCGAAATGGATTCTCATTGTCAATATTGGCAGCCCCTAAGCTGCCCGATAGATCTTGTCCCCAACGCAGCATGACACCGGTTGACACATCACTACGAAAATCACCGACGTTGGCTTCTGAAACGCTCGATACTTCCCACTCGGTGTTAGCCAACAGCGGCTCGCGCCATAGGTTGATGTGGGTCAGGTAACCGACACTCCCAGCAAACCCTTCATCCACTTGGTTTGCCCAACCGTTAGGATCATCAGAGCCCGTGATGCTGTGGACGAATTTTTGTGCCTCTTCCGACAGTGAGTTTTCACCCACGGTGCCCAAGGTCAGGTTAAAGCGCTGAGCTTGCATTGGATGGAGACTGATGTAATTGAACTCGGTGTGAAGATAACCCGCATAAGGGCGATCGTTTTGTAGGGGCTCAACGGCTTCAATATCCGATGGCGTATACATTTTGTGAGCTAGGGTAACTTCCCATTTGTCCAAAGAGGCGGCGCCCCAAAAAGACAAACTTAGCGGCCCGACCCACGAAGGCGGGCGAATCCCTGCGGAGGTGTAAGTGAGGAAAATGCCATTGGTATAGTCTTGATCAACACCAAATACCCCGTCGTTGTCGAGTGAAAAGGCGAGGGTTGACTGCTCTGAAGCCAGTGCAGTGGTGGAGAGAAGAAGCAACGAAAAAGGGAGATAGGAAGAGCGAGCCATAGTGTTCTGTTTTGACGAATAGTGCAGATGATAGTACCGCAATTCGCTAAGGCCACTATAGGAATTCACTGATTGATGTGGGGAAATGTGCGCAAACTCTAAAGCTTACCGAGGAACGATAAGTACAAAAAATGCAGCCCCGCACTAGGCGGGGCTGCATCAATCATTCAACAGCGTCTCTTATAGAGATTCTGTAAATGTACGTGCGATTACGTCAGCTTGTTGCTCTGCAGTTAGAGAGTTAAAGCGTACAGCGTAACCAGAAACACGGATAGTTAGCTGAGGGTATTTCTCAGGGTGCTTAACTGCGTCTTCTAGAGTGTCACGGTTAAGAACGTTCACGTTCAAGTGCTGACCACCTTCGATGCCCGCTTCATGGTGGAAGTAACCATCCATTAGACCTGCAAGGTTAGCGCGCTGTGAACCTTCGTCTTTACCTAGTGCGTTAGGCACGATAGAGAAGGTGTAAGAGATACCATCTTTCGCGTGAGCAAACGGCAGTTTACCTACAGATGTTAGAGATGCGACCGCTCCTTTCTCATCACGACCGTGCATTGGGTTTGCACCTGGAGCAAACGGAGCACCTGCGCGACGACCATCTGGCGTGTTACCTGTCTTCTTACCGTACACAACGTTAGAAGTGATAGTAAGGATAGACTGAGTAGGAACGGCATCACGGTAAGTCTTAAGCTTACGGATCTTGTTCATGAACACTTCAACAAGCTCACAAGCGATGTCATCAACGCGTGAATCGTTGTTACCGAATTTGGGGTAGTCGCCTTCGATTTCGAAGTCGATCGCTACGCCATCTTCGTCACGGATTGGTTTCACTTTCGCGTACTTGATTGCAGATAGTGAGTCAGCCGCGATAGATAGACCCGCGATACCACAAGCCATAGTACGGTACACGTCACGATCGTGTAGCGCCATCAGTGCAGACTCGTAAGAGTACTTGTCGTGCATGAAGTGGATTGCGTTTAGTGCAGCTACATACTGCTTAGCTAGCCAATCCATGAAGTGGTCTAGGCTGTTCCACACTTCGTCGAAGCTTAGGACTTCTGAAGTGATCTTCGGCATGACTGGACCAACTTGCATTTTCAGCTTCTCATCAACACCACCGTTGATTGCGTAAAGCATGGTTTTTGCAAGGTTTGCACGAGCGCCGAAGAACTGCATTTGCTTACCAACAACCATTGGAGATACACAACATGCGATTGCGTAGTCATCTGATTCCATGTCTGGACGCATTAGGTCGTCGTTTTCGTACTGGATTGAAGAGGTATCGATAGACACTTTCGCACAGAACTTCTTGAAGCCTTCAGGTAGCTGCTCAGACCAAAGAACCGTGATGTTTGGCTCTGGAGAAGGACCCATAGTGTATAGAGAGTTAAGGAAACGGAAGTTCGTACGTGTTACTAGCGTACGGCCGTCAAGACCCATACCACCCATAGATTCTGTTGCCCAGATTGGGTCGCCAGAGAATAGGTCATCGTACTCAGGAGTACGTAGGAAACGAACCATACGTAGTTTCATTACGAAGTGGTCGATCATTTCCTGAGCTTGTTCTTCAGTGATCTTACCTGCAGCAATATCACGCTCAATGAAGATGTCTAGGAACGTCGAAGTACGACCTAGAGACATCGCTGCGCCGTTTTGAGACTTAACCGCTGCTAGGTAGCCGAAGTAAGTCCACTGTACCGCTTCTTGTGCAGTTTCTGCTGGGCGAGAGATATCGTAACCGTACTTAGCAGCCATTTCTTTCATTTGGCCAAGTGCACGGTGTTGCTCTGCGATCTCTTCGCGAAGCTGCATTGTCATTTGAAGATCTTCGCCATTCTCGAACTTCTCTTGTAGAGAAGCAAATTGAGCTAGCTTGTCTTTCATTAGGAAGTCGATACCGTATAGCGCAACGCGACGGTAGTCACCGATGATACGACCACGGCCGTATGCGTCAGGAAGACCAGTCAGAACACCTGATTTACGACATTTTAGGATGTCAGGCGTGTAGATATCGAAAACACCTGCGTTGTGTGTTTTACGGTATTCAGTGTAGATTTTTGAGATTGCTGGATCGAGTTCACGACCGTAAACTTTACAAGAACCTTCAACCATGCGGATACCACCGTTAGGGATGATAGCGCGCTTAAGAGGAGCGTCAGTTTGAAGACCAACGATAGTTTCAAGATCTTTTTCGATGTAGCCTGCGTCGTGAGCAGTGATGGTAGAGATAACGTCAGTATCGAAATCAACAGGAGCGTGCGTTGAGTTTTCGATCTTGATACCTTCCATTACTTTAGCCCAAAGCTTGTTTGTCGCTTCAGTACCTTCAGAAACTAGGAAAGATTCGTCGCCTTCGTATGGGGCATAGTTTTTCTGAATGAAATCACGAACGTTTACTTCGTTTTGCCAGTCACCCGCTGCAAAACCTTCCCAAGCTTTAGCAAATTGCTCTGCCATGACATACCTACCTTTTTAGTAGTAAAAACACGTACTGTTCTGAATTAATAGTCAACGTGTTGACCTTTCAGCATCCTCATTACTGAGGCAGTACACTCTAATGAATAACAATAGGTATAGTCTTAAACCAAAGGAACGCAAAGGACAGGAAAACTATAACTATTGTCACTAAAAGTAATATGGTTATTTCTTACTGTAGTTTCAAGGTTAACTTAAAAAAATCTTACAAACCTTAAACTAAATCAATAAATGCTAAAAAAAGTTGATAAAAATGGGGTGGCTTTTTAAGCCACCCACACAAATGTTGAATCTTTATAGCCAGGCTGGAATTCCGTACTGAGCTTCCAACATACCTACTGCTAGCATAGCAACAAGACAGATAACAAACACGCCTACTGGGATAATAATTTTGTCTGCGAACGACAAACGAGACGCACGCTCTTTATCACCAATGAGACCGTTGTTATCTAGGAACATAGTCAGTGCCCATGCCAACACAGGGTTAGCGACAACAGACGCGAAGATACAGATACCGGCTGCTTGTGAATCTTTAGTGTCTTTAACCATCTGCATGCCTGCTTCAAGAAGTGGCAAGAATACGCCCACTAATAGTGCAACACGCATCACCGGTGGCCACACCGCGACGTCCATTGGGAAACCAAGAATCGCAACGATGATACACAGTGATCCAAGCAAGATGGCACCCCCTGGGATAGGACGCTTAGCGATCGCTGCTGGGATCATGTAGGTACCCCAAGAAGAGGTAATGTTACCACCACCAACGGCAGTACCGACCATCTGGCGGACTGAACACATGGTCATGGTGTCGTCCACATCCATTAAGACTTTTTCTGTCTTACGAGGGTAGTTCAGCTCTTGGAAGATACGGTGACCAAGGAAGTCAGGCGACCACATCGCGACAGCCAAAATCGCAAAAGGCAGAGACGCGATAAAGTGTTCAAGATTTGGTAGACCTAGCATCCAACCTTGCTCAGTGCTGCCCCACCAGTAAACAGGGTTAAGGTTTGGCAGACCCATCTCGGTTTCAAAGGTTAAGTCGAAGCCCGCGCCCAGACCTAGAGCAATCAAAAGCCCGGTAAAGGCACACACGGGAATCGCCAACCAGCGCATGTTGATTTTTGCTAGGAAAGCGTAAATACCGATGGTGATACCCAATACAATCAGACCCACATAGCCCATGCTACCTGCCGCAACATCAGCAGATTGGAGCCCTGTTGCCCACGACTGAATGGAACCGATCTGGCTCATGGTACCGGTAAAGCCCAAGAAGATAAGCAAGCCGCCGGCGGTGCCTTCTGAGGTGAGGTTGACGAGCTTGGAGCCACCTTTAAAGTAGCTGAGTAGCAAGCCGAATACACCTAAAAGAATCGCAAGTGCAAGAGGGTGAGCACCGGCAAGGGCAATCGAACCGATCAATGGAATCATCGGACCGTGGTTACCCGCAAGGTTCGCTCGTGGGTTTAAGAAGCCGGATGAAATAATACAGAACAGTAGGGCTGGGATGAGCATTTCCACACGAGCCACTTCGATGGCGAACTCTTTACCTAGGTTCACGTGCTCCCATGCGGCGGATAGGCCGTCTGCCCAAGACATCATTACCGCTGAGTACATTGCAATAATGCCAATGGTACCTGCAAGTGCAGGGACTAAGTCTTCCAGCTCGAAACGGAAGTCGCGACCCGGAAGGTTAAGACCAAAACGACGAGGCTTCATAATTTGAAGCTCGTGGTCTAGATAATCTGAACGGGTTGCAAACTCAGAGGCAGGGCGGTGCAGCTCCTGGTAGCTCTTGTTTTCGATATCCGAATCAGAGTGCGGTTTGTTCACTGCGTCTGACATAGATTCCTCATATTTCAAAATGTTGATAATTCCAAAAGCTACTCGATAGTGATGATTGTCGATAGCTCATAATCTTGCAATTTGGCTTGCTGCGCTGCTCTTACCTTGTAGCTCGAACATTATGTGCCTAAGCATAGACAAAAGAAAAGGCAGTAAGTCAGTCAAATTAGGCTTTTATGGATGAGGCGAGTTTAACGTGCTAACCCCTTAGAGTGATTGATTTAGATCACTTTAAGAAAGAATGTGAAAGAAAACTACACAACGCCGCATATGCACGTAAGTTACTGTTCATACGCCTGAAAATTAATTTCACATTGCTATTTTTACTAGATATACAACCATTTGCGTCGTGTATGTTTCAGATAAAATTATCAATTACTTGAAGTGGATCTTCTTTTTATAAAATTGTTAAAGGGTCGGGTTGGATATAGTGATGGCGAGATATTTCATTTATGCGTATAAACAAGGTGAATAATCTAAAAGTTGAATAAAAAGTCATATTTTGTAACTTAATATCCCACAATGTCAGGTTAATAATTTGTTGCATGTTGTCCGGACTAGTGCTAGTTTGTAGCGAATGTGGGCCATAGCCCGAGCAGTCAACCGGATTGACGTGAACGTTTTCGTTTAGGGGGCACAGTTTTTGCTTTCACAGAGGCAAGTGTCGTTCTCAATTTCGCCGCTGAATGGTTTTTATCAACACAGATGAGCCATAGCTGCGCGAGCGCCGACTCGGAATCGTCATTCGGACAAGAAAAAGAATACAGGGAGTTTGCGCGCATGAAAGATGTACCCGCGCTGGATATTAAAGAACTGCACAAAACATTTGGACAAAATGAGGTCCTAAAAGGCATTTCGCTTGAGGCACACAAAGGGGATGTGATTTCCATCATTGGCTCTTCCGGTTCAGGAAAGAGTACCTTCCTACGTTGTATCAACCTGTTAGAAACGCCTACCGCTGGCGAGATATGGGTAAATGGTGAACTGATTCAGATGAAGCACAATCGTCAGGGGGAAGCCGTTCCCGCCAACGAAAAGCAAGTGCAACGTATTCGATCTCGTCTCGCCATGGTCTTCCAAGGGTTCAATCTGTGGTCTCATATGACGGTACTGGAAAACGTAATTGAAGCGCCAGTGCACGTCCTTGGTGTCCCTAAAGCTCAAGCGATTGAAAACGCAGAAATGCTGCTAAAGAAAGTGGGTCTTTACGAGCGAAAGGACTATTACCCAGGTCACTTATCTGGCGGCCAGCAGCAACGTGCGGCGATTGCCCGTGCATTGGCCGTTGATCCGGAAGTGATGCTATTTGACGAACCGACGTCAGCACTCGATCCCGAGCTTGTTGGTGAAGTTCTCGGGGTTATGAGAGATTTGGCAGAAGAAGGGCGCACCATGTTAGTTGTTACTCACGAAATGGCGTTTGCTCGCGATGTATCAAATCATGTCATGTTTTTGCATCAAGGATTGGTGGAAGAACAAGGAGACCCAGCTAAACTGTTTACCAACCCAGACTCAAAACGTCTAAAGCAGTTTATCTCGTCTATCTATTAAGGCTTCTTTAATCAAAACAGTCTTTATTATAAGGACACAACAATAAACACAACATACAAAATCACAGGAGTATGGAAATGAAAAAGTGGTTAGTCGTTGCAGCATTGGCTGCGACAGCAGCAACTGGTGTGGCTCAGGCAAAAGAATGGAAAACCGTTCGTTTTGGTATTGAGGGTGCCTATCCTCCGTTTAGCTGGACAGAATCTGATGGTTCTCTCAAAGGCTTCGACGTTGATATGGCCAACGCGCTGTGTGAAGAGATGAAAGTTGAGTGTAAGATCGTACCGCAAGACTGGGACGGCATTATCCCATCTCTGCTAGCACGTAAATACGATGCGATCATCGCTGCGATGTCGATTACAGAAGAGCGTAAAAAGAAAGTGGACTTCACTGGCAAATACGCACAAATCCCAAACAAATTTATCGCTAAGAAAGGCGCAGGTCTTGATTTCGATAGCCTAAGCGGCGCTAAAATCGGTGTTCAGCGTGCAACAACGCACGACAAGTACCTGACAGACAACTACGGTGACCAAGTCGAAATCGTGCGTTACGGTTCATTTGATGAAGCGTACCTTGATCTTGCCAACGGCCGTATCGTTGCAGTACTAGGTGATGCTTCAGCATTGGAAGAAGGCGTTCTGAATAAAGCGGGTGGCGAAGGCTACGAATTCGTTGGTCCTTCTTTGACTGATCCAAAATGGTTTGGTGACGGCATGGGCATTGCCGTTCGTAAACAAGATAAAGATCTAACGCAAAAACTCGACGCAGCTATCCTGTCTCTACGTGAGAAAGGTGTGTACCAAGAGATTGCGGCTAAGTACTTTAACTACGACGTTTACGGTCAGTAATTCTCCTTCGACCGCTGGTGCTCGTTCCTTGATGTAGCCAGCGGTCGATCTCTTTCTATAGCCAGCTCAATGATTCTATTGATGTAGGAAATTGAGTTTAGGGATCAGGAACTCACCTATGCTGGATTTACAAGGATACGAAGCCTCTATATTGAAAGGGGCCGTGGTGACCATCGAGGTCGCCTTATTGTCACTGCTTCTTGCCATGATTTTAGGCATGCTGGGTGCTTTGGCGAAACTCGCCCCTTATCGCTGGGCAAGAGCTATCGCCACTCTCTATACAACGGTTATCCGTGGTATTCCCGATTTAGTCTTAATGATGCTGATTTTCTTCGGCGGACAGATTCTATTAAACAACAGTCTCTACTCGATCAACGAAACCTTGAATGGTTGGTTTGCCGCGAGTGATCCAAACCACGAGTGGACGTCTTATTTACCTGATTACATCGACGTTAGCCCGTTTATCGCTGGCGTGATGACCATAGGCTTCATCTTCGGTGCTTACATGGCGGAGACATTTCGTGGCGCCATCATGGCGGTAGATAAGGGCGAGATGGAAGCGGCAAAAGCATACGGCATGAGCTCGGTGCTCGCCTTTCGCCGGATCTTACTCCCTCAGATGATACGCCACGCTTTACCGGGCTTTGGTAACAACTGGCTGGTATTGCTTAAAACCACAGCCTTGGTTTCTATTATCGGCCTGGAAGATATGGTGCGCGTGAGCTCGCTCGCCGCAGGCTCAACCAAAATGCCGTTCACTTTTTACATGGCGGTCGCGGTGATTTTTCTCTTTTTCACCAGTGTGTCGACTGGGCTACTTAAAGTCGTCGAGCGCAAATTCAGTATTCATACGAGGTAGGGCATGGATTTTTCATTGATTATTGATAGCTTGCCTATCTACCTAGATGGTTTGTGGACGACAACGTGGTTGGTGGGACTCGCTCTCGTTATTGGTTTGTGTGTCGCTATCCCGCTGGGTATTGCGCGAAATAGCCAACATTATTGGTTGGTCGGGCCAAGTTGGGCGTTTATTTATTTCTTCCGTGGCACGCCGCTGTTGGTTCAGCTCTACCTAATTTATTACGGTATGGATCAGTTTTTCCCAGTGAAAGATACTCTATGGGAAAATGCTTGGTTTTGTGCGTTGGTTGCCTTTGTGCTCAATACTTCGGCGTACACCGCTGAAATCATTCGCGGTGCAATCAACGGGCTGCCGAAAGGCGAGGTGGAAGCGGCTAAAGCGTATGGTATGGGCACCTTTTTGACTTACCGTCGTATCATTCTGCCGAGCGCATTGCGCCGAGCTCTGCCAGCCTACAGTAACGAAGTGATCTTTATGCTGCATGGAAGCGCTGTGGCCGGTATTGTCACCATCTTAGATTTGACGGGCGCTGCGCGTCTGGTGAATTCTCGCTACTACGCGCCGTTTGAATCCTTCCTCACGGCTGGCCTGTTCTACATGGCACTGACCTTCGTGATTCTTTGGGTTTTCAAAATGGCAGAAAAACGTTTCTTAGCGTACCTGAGACCGCTGAGTTAACCTATCTTGTAAATGAAAAAATGGCTTCCATCTGGAAGCCATTTTTGTATTCAACGCAAAATCGAATCAACGCAAAATCGAACTCTGGGTACTAAGACAAAATGATAAGCACCGTGCCGGCCAGCGTCATCAAGATATTGGCGATGGCGTAGGTACCTGCGTAGCCCAGTGCAGGGATAGTTGATTTGGCGTAGTCATTCACGATGTCCATCGCTGGCGCACAGGTACGCGCGCCGATGATGGCGCCAAACAGCAGCGCACGGTTCATTTTCAAGATATAGGCGCCAACCAGATACGCCAAAGCCACCGGCACTACGCTGACTAAAAACGCCAAACCGAGCACTTGAGGACCCACTTGCGTGAGGTGATCAAACATTTTGCTACCGGCACTGAGGCCAATCCCCACCATAAAGATCATCAGTCCCAAGTCTTTGACCATGTTGAGTGCGCCTTGCGGAACGTAGCCAAACGTTGGGTGGTTGGCACGCAAAAAGCCGAGAGTGATCCCCGAAAGCAGCAAGCCAACGGCATTCCCCAAGCCGAACGACACTTGGCCAAAGGTCATGGTGACCAAACCAAACATAATGCCAAGAATGAAGAAGCTACAAAACGCGAGCAAATCCGCCATTTGGCTATGAATAGAGATAAAGCCGATTTTTTCCGCCAGCCCTTGGACGCGGCTGCGCTCACCACTGACTTGGATAATGTCACCTTTAGCAAGCACAATATCCAAATCCATCGGCATCTCAATTTGAGCGCGAACCACTCGGTTTAGGAAACAGCCATACTCAGAAAGATTGAGGTCAGAGAGACGCTTCCCCGCAATCGCATCGCTTTTGACTACGATCTCTTCTTCAACGATGCGCAGATCGAGCAAGTTACGATCAAACACTTCTTTACCATGGCGGAAACTAGGATCAAGACGTGCGTGACTATCGGGAAAGCCAACCAGTGCAATCTCATCGCCCTCTTGCAGAATCGCATCCCCATCAGGGTGGGCAAGGATGCCATTGCGACGAATGCGCTCGATGTAACAACCCGTTTGGCGATAGATACCCAACTCACGCAAGTTCTTGCCATCGGTCCAATCAATCAGCTCCGGGCCGACTCGGTAGGCGCGAATAATCGGCAGGTACACTTTTCGTTGCCCAGAACCGCCCAATCCGCGCTCTTGTGCGATTTGCTGAGCAGAGTCAGACAGATTCTGTTTTTGCAGCTTCGGCAGTAGCTTGGCAAAGAAGATCATGCTGATAAGGCCAATCAAATAGGCCATCGCATAACCGACGGAGAGGTTTTCTAGCACCAAGGCGAAATCCATATTCTTGGGCAATTCCGCCAATCCTGAATTGAGCGCATCTTGCGCACCGACCAATACGGGTGTTGAGGTCAGCGCTCCTGCCATCATGCCGGCGGCCAAGCCATAGTTGAGGCCCATATAGTGGCTAGCAAAATAGGTAATACTGAGCGCGGCTGACAACACCACCATACTCAAGATGAAGTAGTGCTTGCCGTCGCGAAAGAATATGCCGAAGAAGTTGGGGCCTGCCTCAATACCTACACAGTAGATAAACAACATAAAGCCGATGGTCAGTGCGTCAGCATTAAACATGAAACCTAAATGACCCATGATCAAAGAGGTAATCAAAACGCCAATCGAGTTACCAAGATGGAAGTTGCCAAATCGAATTTTACCAATCGCTAAACCGATCGCTAATACGACGAAAATCAATAAGATAGGGTTTTGTTCTAACAAGAGTACGACGTCAATGTTCACGGGCTATATCTGTGCGCTGCCGAGGAGTAAGTTAAGTGTGCGAATTGTAGCGAAATATTTCAAAAAGATAAGTGAATTTTTTGAGAGTTTACTCATCGTTGACATTAGACAAAGTAATGTAAAACGCACGCACAAAAAAACCGCGATATTCGCGGTTTTCGTACAACAGTGTGAGTGGGTGACGTTTAAGCGTCAAACAAACCCAAGTGCTCTTTTGCGTATGCTTCGAAATCATCGCAACCACCGATGTGCTCTTGATCGATAAAGATCTGTGGCACAGTTTCCACTGGCTTGCCGACGGTTTTCTCTAGGTCAGCTTTGGAAATGCCTTCTGCGTGAATATCCACGTAGCGGTAGTTGAAGTCGTCACGCTTTGCTTTTAGCGTTTCTGCGTGTTCTTTTGCACGAACACAGTATGGGCAAGCTGGGCGACCAAAAATAACGACGAACATATCTTTCTCCTTTGATTTTAATCGTGCCACTATGCCCGAATCGTTATAGGAAATAAAGTGGCATTTACCTCTTGGGTTAATAGGGCAGACCTATTGATTGTGTTTTAAACATTTTACTTTTTTGCGACGTACAAGGTGTGGTCTTTATCGAGAAAACCATGATTAATTTAAGGTTAAATAAGCAAGTTTGCACTAGCTCAACGTTATTTCTGGGGAGACAGTGCACTCTGTATCCAGTAATGGAATGAATCAAGGAGTCGGCCAATGTTTCAGTTTATGACTTCAACACGGATCGTGTTTGGTGAAGGGGCGTTTGAGTCGTCGCTTTCGCTTATCAACCAGTTTGGCTACAGCGTGCTTCTGGTCACCGGTAAAAACCTCAATCGGTGCGGGCCGCTACTGCATCACCTCAAAAGTCAAAAACTTCGCTACCAACACGTTGCCGTGAGCGGCGAACCCAACATCACCATGATTGAAGAAACCGCGACGGTCGGCCGCCGTTTTAAACCTGACTTGGTGGTGGCGATGGGCGGTGGCAGTGTGATTGATGTCGGCAAAGCGCTGGCGGCGGTGATTCCAAATCAAGGCGATGTGTATGATTATGTCGAGGTGGTGGGCCGAAACGTTCCGCTCAAAACCAAGCCTTTACCTTTTATTGCGATCCCAACCACAGCGAGTACCGGCTCTGAAGTAACGCGTAATGCCGTACTGCGCTCAGGTCAAGAACAAGTGAAGGTGAGTCTACGCAGCCCGGACATGCTGGCGGATGTCGCGATTGTCGATCCGACTTTAACCTATGGGATGGACCCTTACCGCTCTGGGCGAGGTGCAATGGATGCGTTCACGCGTCTGATGGAAGCCTATGTGTGTGGCATGCCTAACCCGCTCACCGATATGATCTGTGAAGAGGGGTTAAGACGGTTGAGCCACTCTGTGCTGCCAGCGTGCTTGGAGGACGACCATAAAGCGCGGGCCGACATCTCGTTTGCCGCTATGCTCGGCGGTATGGCCAGTACCAATGCCAAGCTCGGTGCAGCGCACGGATTGGCGTCAGCGCTTGGAGGCAAACTGGATGCGCCACACAGCGTGATCACCGCGCGCTTGGCTCCTTATGTGATGGCGGAAAACATTCAAGCCGCGATGGAATCCCAGCGTACAGACGTACTCGAAAGGTTCACCAAAGTCGCGCAATTGCTGACGGGGCGAGTGAATGCGCATCGAGAAGACGCGATCTTATGGGTCAATATGATGCTCGAAAAATTGAACATCCCAGAGTTGAGTCAATTTGGGGTTTGCTCGACAGCGTTTGATGTGGTCGCGGCGGATGCGCTGAAATCAACGTCAATCAAAGGCAATCCGCTACCACTGACCAAAGAGCGACTGATGGCGATTTTAGGCCAAGTGTGCCAATGCCAAGGTGAGTGTACCGAGCACAGTTCGGTGGGCGAGGACGCGCGGGCTTCTATCGTCTTTACCAGTCATGATATAGAACCATCGCGGCTACAAAAATCCTAATAATAACGGCGCTCATTGAGCGCCGTTATGGATTCTTGCCAGTGGAAGATCTCTAGAACTGAGAAAGCTTGTCGTAGCGAGAGTCTTTCAATACGTCTTTGACGCGACGTAGGTTTTCTCTAAATCCGGTACCGCGGCGCAGCGTAAAGCCAGTCGCAAGGACGTCAATCACAGTCATTTGAACCACGCGGCTAGCCATTGGCATGTACACGTCGGTGTCTTCAGGGATGTCGAGCGTGATAGAGAGTGAGCTGGCTTTATCAAGCGGGGAGTCCTTCGCGGTAATCGCGATGACCGTCGCACCGTTTTCGCGCGCTAGGTTGGCGATCTCTACCTGACTTTTTGTACGGCCAGTGTGTGAAATCAACACGATGACATCGTTGTCTGTACAGTTGATGCAGCTCATGCGTTGCATCACGATATCTTCAAAGCAGGTGATCGGGATGTTGAAACGGATGAATTTGTTTTGAGCATCTTTCGCCACAGCAGACGATGCCCCTAAACCAAAGAAAGAGATGCGCTTCGCTTGTGTCAGAAGGTCGACGGCACGATTGACCTGCATAGCGTCAAGGCTGTTTTTAGCGACATCCAAACAGGCCATCGTGGACTCAAAAATTTTGTGCGTGTAGGCATCTGGGCCGTCGTCTTCTTCGACGTTGCGATTGACATAAGGTGTACCGTTCGCAAGGCTCTGAGCCAAGTGCAGTTTAAAGTCGGGGAAACCTTTGGTGTCCAGGCGGCGGCAGAAGCGGTTGACGGTCGGCTCACTGACATCGGCCATTTTGGCCAACGTCGCGATGCTGGAATGAATCGCTGTCTGAGGGGAAGCCATGATGACTTCGGCGACTTTGCGTTCAGACTTGCTAAAATTTTCCAGGTTCTTCTGAATTTTTTCTAATGTGTTCATAGTGTTCACGAGGGTATGTAGAACATCTAACTGGATATACCTGATTTTCATAGTGTAGAGAACAACTTGTTCGCTAAAGGTAATGACAATCCAGCGCCATAAGCTCAGTATAAACCTAAGCCGAACGTTTAAGGCAGTGTTTCCGTCATACAAATGATGAGAATATGACAAGCCTCAAACTAAATTTTGTTTAAACTACGGAAATACGCTTAAACCCCGACCAAAAATCGCATTTTCGATCGGGTGTTGATAAATGAATTACAGCTTTTCAGAAAGAAAATTTCATCTGGTGAGAATGTTTTCGGCAAGGGCATCGATTTGCGCCATTAAGTTTGGCGCTTGTGTTGCGATATGACGCTGCTCTTCCAACACGGATTTCAGAATATCACAATGCGTGAGCGGGTTCGCCAGAACCACACGAAATACGATGGTGTGCTCACGATTCCAACGCTCAGGATTGAGTCGTGTTCGTGAAACGAAGGATTTGCCGGTTTCACGCTGGCGCTTCTGGATAAACTTAGTGAGCTCGTTAAGCAAATTATTCAGCTCATGGGTTTGAGCGTCATTGGCTTGTTCTAGCGCCGCGCGCACCTTCTCAGGTAGATAACGGTAGGTGAGTAAGCACAGCTCAGGTTCAGAGACTAATTCGAAATCACGTTGCTGCTGAATTAAGTCCGCAAAGAATTTCGCTTTCTCGATGCTTTGATCGATCAGCAGTTCATAACCGGGACGGCTGATAATATGCATAGCCGCATAAACGAGCATGGCCATACCTGAGCGTGAACCTTCTAATGTATGGCTACCGAGATCTTTGGAGCCCTTGCGCAGTATGTACTGTGCGTGGTGCTCGATGGATTTCATCGCATCTGGCTGCTTAAACAGCACCATGCCCGCGCCCATTGGAATGTAGAGCTGTTTATGTGCATCTATGGTGACTGAGTCGGCCAACTCAATACCATCGAGTAGGTGACGATGGTTGTTCGACATCAATGTTGCACCGCCCCAAGCGGCATCGACATGGAAATGACAGCCTTCTTCTTGGCAGATCAGCGCCACTTCACGTAGAGGATCGATATTGCCCGTTTCTGTGGTGCCTGCAACGCCGACAACGGCAAATGGCTTGATGCGTTTAGCTTTGAGCTCAGCAATTTGATGTTTCAAATCTTGTGGGCAGATCTTGTTATCCGGCCCAGTCTTCACCGAGACCAAACCATCTTGACCAATCCCGAGGACATCCGCCGCTTTTTTCAACGAGTAGTGGCCTCGTTCAGAAACCAAAATTGCGAGCCCTTCATAGCCATAGTGCTTCATGGCTTTAAATAGGCCTTCTTTTTCGACGCCAGTGAAGGCACCGTCAGGGCGTAGCGCATTGTTTCTCGCCACCCACAGCGCGGTGATGTTCGCGACGGTGCCGCCCGAGCAAAACGCACCTAGAGAGTGGTTTGCGCTGTGCATCCAAGTCGCATAAAAGTCGTCACTGCGATGGTAAATCAGGCGATGGAGCATGCCGAGCACTTGCCTCTCAAGGGGCGTAAATGCTTTGGACGTCTCGATTTTGACCAAGTTCTGATTGAGTGCAATCATGATCTTGGAGAGTGGCATCAGGAAATAGGGCAGAGCAGAGGTCATATGACCAATAAAGCTCGGTGCTGATGTATGAACAGATTGAGAGACGAGCGTGTCGAGCAAATGCTGTGTGTGGTCTGAGACAAACTCAGGTTGCTCTGGGATAGAGGCGTTGGAGAAGTCTTTCTCTATGTCGAGTAGAGGTTTTTCTTCCGCAACGATGTGCTCTCGCAAAAACTTGTTCAAGTTTCGCGATAGTTCCTCTTCTATCTTGGTGAGTGTTGAGTCTGGCCCTTCAGGTACTGTAAAGATTCGAAGTAAGCTTTCGAAACTCACATCTGCCGTTTTGTGTTCCGATACCATACAGCTACATTGCTCTAATATTTTTTGTTGCAAGCGCGACAATCTAAACGAAAACGGGCACAAAGTCCCGTTTTAATTGATGGATCTCAGTTTGCATCACTCAGTCACAGATGCCGGTAATAGCGTGAATGTTAACGAGTGAGTACAGACGAGATTCGGTTTACTGACAATCAATCGATTCAAGCGCTTGAATCGATTGATTGTAGCGCTTGAGCGCTGCATCAATTTTGGTTGGGTGGCTCAGTAAATCGGCAAACGCAGAGCGTAGCTCGTAGTTTTTCTCGTGCGGCTTGGCTTGGCGATCATTAAACGTCACGCTCGCTAATTGGCCTAGCTCGTCACTGCGCGAGGTCAGTACCTTGATGTCTTTTTGATCAAGCTGCAACCACGCTTCTACTGGCTGCGCAG
This sequence comes from Vibrio sp. R11-SG3-ISO3-SZ, assembly GCF_059834345.1. Taxonomy (NCBI): domain Bacteria; kingdom Pseudomonadati; phylum Pseudomonadota; class Gammaproteobacteria; order Vibrionales; family Vibrionaceae; genus Vibrio; species Vibrio sp. R11-SG3-ISO3-SZ. Next base: position 689 of record NZ_JCBDGX010000046.1, on the reverse strand, counting down.
TCGCCACTTTTGAGGCGTCATGCTCTAGATAGTATTTCACCGCAGCGCGATTAAGCTCAAAGTGATGCTGGCGCCCTTGTAGGAACCACTCACTGACTTCGGTCAACTCTGGGTATTGCTCTGAGGTAAGCTGAGACAAATCTTCATACCAATGCAAAGACGCATCGATATAAGCGTCGTATTTTTTTTCTAGGCAAGCGTTGTCTGCTGCCAACGCGAAATGGGAGGTAGCAGCGAGTGCGAGGGCGACAATGGTGCGTTTCATAAGCATTCCTTTAAAGACGTATTCTTTGGGCCAACTTCTTTGATTGGCCTTTCATCTCGGCATCGTCATCATTAGGTGCCGAACGGGTTTCCTTCACTCGGATGGACGAAGCAAAGGGACAATATAGTGGATTGTTTCTGGCATTCCTGCGATCTAACCTGCAAGTGAGACAAAGAACAGCATCATGACCGGGACTAATAGGCTAAGAATAAAGCCACTGACAATCGCTACAGGCACGCAGCGCACGCCGCCGGTGGTTTGGATGACTGGCAAGGTGAAGTCCATCGCCGTTGCACCCGCGTAGCCGATTGCCGTACAAGGTTTAGTACGAATAAAGAGGGGGATCAGCACCAATGCAATCAATTCTCGCAGCAACTCAATCATAAAGGACGCGCCGCCGTAGATAGGGCCAAAGGCGTCCCCC
>NZ_JCBDGX010000045.1:0-13375 GCF_059834345.1 Vibrio sp. R11-SG3-ISO3-SZ | reverse complement strand
GTTAATCTAAGTAGTCATAGCCTGGGATGGTGAGGAAATTCCCCAACTCATCACTGGTGGTCATCTTGGCCATCAAGTCAGCCGCCTCGGTAAAGCGCCCCGCTTGATAACGCGCTTCGCCCACTTCCTGTTTCACCACCTCAATCTCTTGAGAGAGGTATTGTTCAAACAAGGCTTTGGTGACCACTTGACCGTTATCAAGAGTTTTGCCGTGCGCTATCCATTGCCAAATAGAGGCGCGAGAGATCTCAGCGGTCGCGGCATCTTCCATTAAGCCGTAGATGGGAACGCAGCCGTTGCCCGAGATCCACGCCTCGATGTATTGCAGCGCGACGCGAATATTGTGTCGCATCCCTTCTTCGGTGCGCTCGCCTTCACACGGGGCAAGTAGCTGCTCTGCCGTGATAGGCGCATCGTCTTCTCGTGTGACATCCAATTGATTTCGGCGCTCACCAAGCACTTGGCTAAACACCGCCATTGCGGTATCCGCAAGACCTGGGTGAGCGACCCAAGTGCCATCGTGACCATTATTCGCCTCTAGCGATTTGTCGTTTTGAATTTTGTCTAGCACGCGTTGGTTTTGTACTGGATCTTTGGCTGGAATAAAGGCCGCCATTCCCCCCATCGCAAAGGCACCGCGTTTGTGACAAGTGCGCACTAACAAGCGTGAGTAGGCGTTCAAAAACGGCTTGTCCATCGTGACCACTTGGCGGTCTGGCAACACGCGATCTGGGTGCTTTTTCAATGTTTTGATGTAACTGAAGATGTAGTCCCAACGGCCACAGTTGAGGCCAACAATGTGCTCTTTGAGCGCAAAGAGGATCTCGTCCATTTCGAATACCGCAGGCAAGGTTTCAATCAAAACGGTAGCCTTAATGGTGCCCGTATCCAGACCAAAGTAATCTTCGGTGAAATGGAACACCTCACTCCACCACTGCGCTTCTTTGTGGGATTGCAACTTGGGAATGTAGAAGTAAGGGCCGCTGCCTTTTTTAAGAAGCGCTTGGTAGTTGTTGTAGAAGTAGAGCGCGAAATCAAACAGAGCTCCGGGGATAATTTGGCCGTTAAACGTCACGTGTTTCTCTTTTAAATGGAGACCACGTACACGACAAATCAACACCGCTGGATCGTCATTCAATTGGTAGTGCTTGCCATTGTCAGGGTTGGTGTAACTGATCTCCCCTCTTACCGCGTCGCGCAAGTTAATTTGTCCGTCCAACACTTTATCCCAAGCAGGTGACATAGAGTCTTCGAAGTCGGCCATGAACACTTTAACGTTGGCATTCAAAGCGTTAATGACCATTTTTCTGTCTGTCGGGCCGGTGATTTCTACTCGGCGATCTTGCAGATCGTCAGGAATCCCTAAGATCTTCCAACTGCCTTCACGGATGTCTTGCGTCTCAGGCAAAAAGTCTGGGAGTTGCCCACCATCGATGGCCGCTTGGCGTACTTCACGTGCCGCCAGCAGCTCATCCACACGCGGCGCAAACTGCTCACACAACAGAGATAATAGGGTTTGGGCTTCAACAGGGAAAATTGCCTGATGATGTGGCGAAAGGGAGCCAGTAACCTCAAGCATGCCTTCTTGGGCGCTCATTTTATTGCGACGAGCTTGACCATTTGGGTCCTGTGATAGGGTGTCTCTGTCTGGTGTGTTTGCAAGCATAGTGATGTCCCTTATTTTTGCTCTCTTGTATGATTCACGTTTCTTAGCGAATGTTCATTTGTAACTATTAAACAACACTTTTGCATTCCGACTTGCTCAGTGTCGCTGCTATTTTTATCCGCTTATTTTTTCTTGTCCGGCTCTACTTTCACTAACCTTCTCTGGGTTTGCAATCTAGACATAAGTCTTACTAGGCCTGCATTTAAGCTATACCAAACCTGGATAGAGTAAAAGACCTAAAGTAAACAAAACGTTAAATTCAAAGTTTTATCCCGATCGAGATAAAGGCCCTATTTCTGTGTCAAACTCGTAACAAGTTACGTAATTTAATTACAGTAAAATTAGGCATGTGAACGCGTTTCAAACGAACGTTTGATTTTTTATAGAAAGGGGTAACGCCTGTCTCAGATGACTTTGAGCGCCCTAGAAGGACAAAGATTAAACAGCCCCTTTTGTTTGGACTGTAAAATTGACAGTGTGAAATTTCACAATTTAATGAAAGCTTCATCAAAGTTTTGTTGTGAAATTTTACACGTCAAAGTTTACGAACAGAATAAAATGCTAACTTTACCCGAAAAAGCAGTGTGCATTTTAGCGAGAAATCGCAACAACAGAACGCAATAGCCTTACGACTATTTGCTAGAGCAGTTGTGAAACCACATCAGCTAGACGATGAAAAGTCGCCACACGTGACGAACTTGGGCGCCAAACCAGCCCGATATGACGATGGGCTTGCTGCCCAGGGGCATCCACCACCACCAAGTTTTGGTTGTCGATAAGACCGTGGTCGATGGCCATTTGTGGAATAAAAGTAGTACCGAGTCCATTCGCCACCATCTGCACTAACGTATGTAGACTGGTGGCAGAGAACGGATTGATCTTCTCTTTGTCGGTTAATTGACAGGCAGAGACAGCATGTTCGGTCAGGCAGTGCTCTCGTTCTAGTAAGAAGACCGATTCGTCCGGCAGATCAGCGTACTTAATCGGAATGCGGATCGCGTCCGCTTGATGGCGGCTGATGATCATACGAAATGGATCGCTGCCCACAATTTTGCTTTCCATCTCACCAATGTCCACTGGCATGGCGAGAATCAGCACATCCAACTCTCCCTGACGCAGCGCGGCAAGCAAATTGGTCGTGGTATCTTCACGTAATAGAAGATGCAAGTTGGGAAAGCGTGTGTTGACCTCTTGCACCAAGTCACAGAGAAGAAAGGGCGCAATCGTCGGTATGCAGCCCACTTTTAACTGCCCATGCATCTCATCTTCTTGGCAAAGACGGCCAAGCTCGGCGAGATCTTGGCCACGAGCAAGCAATTCACGTGCATGCTTGACCACTTGCTCGCCAACATGGGTGAACACTAACGGGCTTTTTTTGTCTTTCTTTTCGTAGAGGGGGCAGCCAATCAGATCTTCTAAATTCTGAATGCCTTTACTTAGGGTTGATTGACTGACGAAGCATTTTTCAGCGGCATCGCTAAAATGACGGGTTTCATGCAGAGTCACAAAATAATGTAACTGCTTGAGGCTAGGCCACTTATTCATAGATTTATTGATAACTTCTAGCTAGGCATTGATCCAGTTAACCCTTTTGGCATTATCGCTTTTTTCGATTAACTTAATCTAATTAATTCATTTATTTCAATACTACAATTTGTACTACACTTTGTCTCGCAAAAACACGGACTAAGCAAAGGAGACCACTCCAATGCTTGGAACAAACCATACTTTTAGGAGCAATAAAAATGGTACTAGTAGGTCGTCAAGCCCCTGATTTTACTGCAGCAGCTGTTCTAGGTAACGGTGAAATCGTTGAAAACTTCAACTTTGCAGAGTTTACAAAAGGTAAGAAAGCGGTTGTTTTCTTCTACCCGCTAGACTTCACATTCGTTTGCCCATCTGAGCTGATCGCTTTTGATAACCGCTACGAAGATTTCAAAGCGAAAGGCGTTGAAGTGATCGGTGTTTCTATCGATTCTCAATTCTCTCACAACGCATGGCGTAACACTGCTATCGAAGATGGCGGTATCGGTCAGGTGAAATACCCACTGATTGCAGACGTGAAACACGAAATCTGTAAAGCGTACGACGTAGAGCACCCAGAAGCAGGTGTGGCTTTCCGTGGTTCGTTCCTAATCGATGAAGACGGTCTTGTTCGTCACCAAGTTGTGAACGATCTTCCTCTAGGTCGTAACATCGACGAAATGCTACGTATGGTAGACGCACTAAACTTCCACCAAACACACGGTGAAGTATGCCCAGCACAATGGGAAGAAGGTAAAGCAGGTATGGATGCATCACCAAAAGGTGTGGCAGCATTCCTATCTGAGCACTCTTCAGACCTAGGCAAAAAGTAATTTTGCCTCCGGCGTCCAAGCTCACTGGACGCTATGGTTGGACGATATAAAGCGACAACGCATAATGCGCAATAAGCGCAACGCCAATCAGTTTAGTAAAGTCTCAAAGCAAGCCCACACTTAGGTGTGGGCTTTTTTCATTCAGGATTAGCTTATATGGCTAAAGAAGCCATATATCTCTAAAGAGACTACATATCGCTAAAGAGACAAAAAATATCGACTTCCGGACTTTATCGATCCTCGGTCTTTAAGTTCTGGGGCGGTCTCTTTATGATGAATTCAATTGATAGCGGCACCCCCGCTAATGCCTAATTTAGACAATGGAGATTCAACATGGCTTACTTCTCACTTGCGTTTGGTAGCGCGACTAAAAACCGTGACGGAAAAATCATCGAAGCGTTTTTTCCAAACCCAGTGCTCAACCCAGCGGATGCGCTGGTTGACGCAGTAGCGACCGTGGCAGGTTACGAGCAAGGTAACCAGGCCATCGAAATCTCTGCGGCGCAAAGTGCAGAGCTTGCCATTGCCTTTGCTGCTCACGGTGATGTGGCGAACGCCTCGTTTGCAGAGAAAGCGGCGCAGTCTGCCCAACCATTGGTCCTTGTGGTACTTGCGACAGATGACAAACCAGCATCCGTGGCGGAAGGTTTCCTCAAGCTACAGCTGATTTCTCACCGCCTAGTTAAGCCGCACGGCACGGTGCTGGATGGCATCTTTGGCCTACTGCACAACATCGCATGGACCAACGAAGGCCCAATCGATCTACCAGAATTGGCTGAGCGTCAAATGGATGCGCGCCTAGCAGGTCGTACTTTGACGGTCGATTGTGTCGACAAGTTCCCGAAAATGGTGGATTACGTTGTGCCTGCGGGCGTTCGTATTGCAGACACCTCACGCGTTCGTCTTGGCGCACACGTCGGTGAAGGCACCACCGTGATGCACGAAGGCTTTATTAACTTCAACGCCGGTACCACAGGTGTGAGCATGGTAGAAGGCCGTATCTCTGCGGGTGTGGTTGTGGGTGACGGTTCGGATATCGGTGGCGGTGCGTCTATCATGGGTACCCTATCAGGCGGCGGTACTGTCGTGGTCTCGATTGGTGAGAACTCGCTACTTGGCGCGAACGCGGGTCTTGGTTTCCCACTGGGTGATCGTTGTACGGTTGAGTCTGGTCTTTACGTGACGGCGGGTTCTAAAGTGCGCATGCTCGATTCACAAGGTAACGAAGTCGAAGTTGTGAAAGCTCGTGACCTCGCAGGCGTTTCGGATCTGCTGTTCCGCCGCAACTCGGTGACCGGTCAAATCGAGTGCCTTGCCAACAAAACTGCGGTAGAGCTTAACTCAGAACTGCACAGCAACAACTAATGATGCACTAGGTCATCAACGACAATGAAGGGTTGGCACCATGCCAACCCTTTTTCTATTCGTCTCTTCTGTTTATTCTCACACTCTTTGTATGAATGCGCTCAACCGGGGTGACCATCGACTCTTGGTTTGAGTAACATCGGCACAAACTTCACCACATAAAGCCCAAAGGCGAATACCCATAACCCGGCGCTGAGGTTAACCCAACCGATCATATGCTCCGGCCATATCACGACCAGCACCGCACGCACTAACGCCGCGCACAACAGCGCAGAAAAAGCCCAGCACATATTGGGCCCTTGATAAATCGAGCGACCGGTATGCCCCATGGTAACGCGTGCAATCATTGCCAGAATGACGCCGCCAAGCGCGCCAATGGCAAACAAATGCAGCAGCGTATGGGTGGCAAAAGGGTCGTCCATTGCGGCGCGCAGTAACAAGCTCAGCGGTATGCACGCGTAGCTAGCATGCAGCGACCACACCAAGGGCTCACTAAACGTGCGCCAAGGTCGCCAGCGGTATAACCGAATCGACTGCGCAGCTCCGGCCAACCCCATCAGCAGCGCACCAACTTGCGCCATAGTTAAAGGGAAGAAGCTCAATATGAACAGGGCTATGAGTGGCCCATTGGCACACCACTCTAGCCACACTAGACGTTCACTTTGCGTAAACTCAAAACGCCGCGCCGTAAAGAAAGGGATCACTCTGCCGCCCATGACCGATAACAGCAAGGTGAACCACCACAGCATCGCCTGCCAGACGCTACTTGACGCAAATGGCGCAACGCCTTTGACTGCGGCATAACTTGCAAAGTTCGCCACCAGCGCCAACACGATAAGCGGCACAAAGAACAAGTTTCGCCACCCTTTCGCTTTGACCACTCGCCTTCCGACCTCATAGGCCAATAGCAGCAAAAATAGCGCTTCAATAGTGGCAGTGAACCACAGAGGCACAGGCGCCCAAAACAGGCCACGCGGCACAAGCCAAAGTAGGCTCAGTAGCATCAAGCAGGGACCTTTTGTACCTTGGATTCCCGTCCAGTTTTGCACCGCGGTGAGCAGAAAACCGGCCACAATCGCCATTGCAAAGCCAAACACCATTTCATGCACATGCCACCACAAAGCTGGCACTTGCAGAGCTTCTGGCTGGCCAGTCTGAAACATCCACACCCAGCCAACGATTGCCACGATGGCGTAGATGCTGCCGAGTAGAAAAAATGGACGAAACCCTAAGCGCCAAATGGGCGTAATGCGCTCTTCCTGCTGTTTATCTGTAATCGTAATCAAGCCTAATTCTCCACACGCGGCCCTATCAGTAAGACTCCACTAACAGCAATAATTAGACCATTTAATCAATCTAATAGAATCAATAAGATAAACGTAATTAGCTCAATCATTGATGTCTAAATGACACATGTGACGATGTCTTAGTTACATCAACTCGAACTGGACATGCGCAACATTGATGCTTTTCATTTGTATGCGAGCAAGGTAGCTTAAAAGAAAAAACAGAGGAGAAAGTCATGGCGCACTACATTTTCGGTTACGGCAGTTTGATGAATTCCGCCTCACGCCAACTCACAGGCAAAACCGCTCCAGCTATTCCCAGTGTCGTGCACGGGTTTAAACGCTATTGGGGAAAAGTGGACGACAGTTACACCCTCTCCCCCTTGGTGGTTGATCGAGGGGAAGGCTTAGTGAATGGCGTTTTGCTCGCCATCTCACCGGGCGAGATAAGCGAATTTGATCGCCGTGAGCGCGGCTATCATCGTGTGGCGATCCCGCACGCCAATATTGAAACGACGCAACCGCTTACTCGCGAAGACAGCGTTTGGGTCTACATAAAAGACGCGCCCGCCCCCCCTTGCTCACTGATGCCCATCATGCAAACCTACGTCGATACCGTGTTGGCTGGTTGTTTGGAGATCTCCGAGAACTTTGCCGAGCAGTTTATCCACTCAACGTTTGGCTGGCATCATCCACTGGAAAATGATCGCCACCAGCCGAAGTATGGCAACCTCGCGGGCGTCACCCAAGCGCACCATCCGCATATCGATGCGTTGGTGGCTATCGTCAGGTGAAATAAGCGCGATATTTTGAAACGTTTACACCTAGCCTAAAAGCAGTAAAAACAAGCGCTAGGGCTCGTATTTGCATCGTTAAAACCGCGCAATGATTGCGTCATTTTCACAATGGGTGTTTAATGAACGCATCAGAAAACGAGGTTCAAGATGGCAACAATCAAAGACGTCGCAAAAGAAGCCGGTGTGTCGGTCGCCACGGTATCACGCGTCATTAATAAATCCCCCAAAGCAAGCAAGTCCTCCATCGCGGCCGTCACGCAAGCAATGAACAAACTGGGCTATCGTCCAAACGCGGCAGCCAGAGCCTTAGTGAGCCAAAGCACCAATACGGTCGGCGTTTTGGTGGGGGATGTCTCTGATCCGTTTTTCGGTACGTTAGTCAAAGCGGTCGACAACGTTGCTCATGAGCATGGCAAGCATATCTTGGTCGGCAACGGCTACCACAGCTTAGAGGATGAGCGCCGAGCCATTGAGCTTTTGATCAATAACCGCTGCGATGCGTTAGTCATCCACTCAAAAGCCTTATCTGATGAAGAGCTTCAGGGCTATGCCAAAGAAGTGAAAGGCATGGTGATCATCAATCGTCATATCCCTGCGCTCGCTGAACGTTGCATCTCTTTGGATAACCACAAAGGCGCCTACCTCGCAACGGAATACCTGATTCGTAACGGCCACAAACACATCGCCTGCATCGCCTCCTCGCATCAAATTGAAGACTCGGGCCAACGTATTGAAGGGTATTTAGCGGCACTCAAAGACCATAAGATCGATCTGTCCAAGGCGTACATTGAGTACGGTGAGCCCAATAGTGATGGCGGTGAAATCGCAATGACCAACCTGCTCACCAAGTCGTTGGCCATCACTGGCGTCGTCGCTTACAACGATTACATGGCGGCGGGCGCATTGTCGGTACTCGATGAAAATGGCATTGCTGTGCCGCAGCAGGTTTCGATGATGGGGTTCGATGATGGCTTGATTGCTCGCTATGTTCATCCAAGGCTGACGACAGTGCGTTACCCCATTCAGATGATGGCCGAGAAGGCCGCAAGGCTCGCCCTTGCACTCGCCAAAGGTGAACCGGAAGAGAGCGACACCATCATTTTTTCGCCCACCGTGGTACGCAGAAATTCCGTAGAGCGGCTGTCATAAGCAGCACCTTGTCCGCGAGATAAACCTTATGAGACCGCCCTCCATTGAGGGCGGTTGTATTAGTGACACATAAACTGATAAATGGTCTGCTGACGATACTGCTCTTTCGGCTTTAACAAGCAACTTGGTTGCGACCACTCTGGGTGGTTGGGCGAGTCAGGCAAAAACTGGGTTTCCAGCGCAATGCCCGCATAATCTTGATATTCGCCCCCTTCTCGTCTTGGCGCACCGCCTAACCAGTTGCCAGTATAAAGTTGAATCGCCGGCTGCGTGGTGATGACACTGACGCTGACGCGCTCATCTTGGCTTGTTAAGGTTGCGATCGGCGCCTTTACCTCTCGTTCTGGCGCGAGAAAGAAGCTGTGATCGTAGCCTTTGGCTTGCTGCTGCTGCGTGTCAGCCAGTAGGTCTGCCGCAACCGATTTAGGTTGGCGAAAATCGAAACTGGTGCCTTCGACGCTCACCAGATCACCCAAAGGAATCCCGACCTCGGTGGTAGGTAGGTAGTAATCGGCCTCAATAGAGAGGGTATGCGCGCGCGCATCCAGCCCGCTAGTGGTACCATTGAGATTGAAGTAACCGTGGTTGGTGAGATTGATTGGCGTGTTTTTATCACTGGTCGCCAAATAGTCAATGTGCAGCGCATTGTCGTCACTGAGCAGATAACGCACCGAAACAGTGACGTTACCGGGAAAGCCTTGATCGCCATCTTTCGAGTGCAACGCAAACAAAACGTGCTGTTCGCTGCGCTCAACGATCTGCCAGCGTCGCTTATCAAACCCTTCGGCGCCGCCATGCAGACAATTACCCGCTTGATTGGTCGACACTTGATAGGACTCACCCTCTATCTGAAAAAAACCATTGGCGATACGGTTCGCATAACGTCCAACGGTTACCCCCAAGTAACCTTGTTGGCGCTGGAAGTCTTCCATGGCCCCTACACCAAGTAACACTTCACGTTGCTCCCCGCTCGCCAAAGGCAAACGACAACTGAGCCAAGTGGCTCCGATGTCCATCAGCACAACGCGAGTCCCCACTGCGTTGTTCAATTCGACCAACTGCGCTGCCTCACCATCATAGGCTGGCTGCGCCGTCATGGTCTCAAATAGAGCATGAGTCATGGGTTTTCCTTATTCCGCTGTAACCAGGCCAGCGCCTTGCTTGGCTTGGCAAACATAGATCGACGCTTTGAGTCCCGTTTGCGCTTCGTATTGCGCCTCAACGACGGCGCGAACATCTCCCACCAGCGCGGGCGGAACAAGCGCTACAATACAGCCACCAAAACCACCGCCGGTCATCCGTACGCCGCCTTGGTCACCGATGACCTTTTTGACCATCTCGACTAACACATCGATCTCTTTGACGGTGATTTCAAAATCGTCACGCATCGAGGCGTGCGATTTGGCCATCAGCTCACCCATGCGTTTGATGTCATTGTTTCTCAGCGCTTGTGCCGCTTCTAAAGTGCGATCGTTTTCGGTAATGACATGACGTGCACGTTTGGCCACCATGGCATCGAGCTCGGATGCTTTGGCATTGAACTCCTCAATAGTGACATCGCGCAGCGCAGGCACACCGAAAATACGTGCGGCCTCTTCACACTGCTCGCGGCGAGTGTTGTATTCACTATCGACCAGCCCACGTTTTTTATTCGAGTTGATGATCACCACTGACATCTCTGCAGGCATCGATACTGATTGAGTCTCTAGCGTACGGCAATCTAGCAACATCGCATGATTCTCTTGCCCTTCAGCGGAGATCATTTGATCCATGATGCCGCAGTTACACCCCACAAACTCATTCTCCGCTTGCTGACCATTGAGTGCGATTTCGGCTTGAGAAATATCAAGCTTGTACAACTCTTTAAACGTCTGACCAATGACCACTTCCAACGCGGCTGAAGAGCTGAGACCCGCACCTTGAGGTACATTACCACTGACCGAAATGTCCGCGCCGTTGAAGGTGTACCCTCGCGCCAACAAACACTTGACCACACCGCGAATGTAGTTGGCCCACATTTTGTCTTGCGTAAAGGTGATGGCTTGGGTGATATCGAACTCATCCACGGCGTTGCCGTAATCAACCGACACCACGCGCACGAGGTTATCGTCACGCTTTGACGCCGCCACCACCGTTTGATAGTTAATCGCACAAGGGAGAACAAAGCCGTCGTTGTAGTCGGTGTGCTCACCAATCAAGTTGACGCGCCCCGGCGCTTGAATAATGTGCGATGGCGCATAGCCTAGCACCTTCTCGAACGAGCTCTTCACATTTTGGATCAGTTCAGACATAAGGTTCTTCTCTTAAAAAATAGCATTCGGTGGGTCAACGCCACGTGCGGCGTTCACGCGTAACAGACTCGGCTTAGGCCTCTTTGTAATGCACGTCACTGACGTCTCTTAGACGCTGCGCGGCTTGCTCTGCAGTTAAGTCACGCTGGCTTTCTGCCAGCATCTCATAGCCGACCATAAATTTTCTTACCGTGGCGCTGCGCAGCAACGGTGGGTAGAAGAGTGCGTGCAGTTGCCAGTGCTCAATGTCCGTCCCTTGTTCAAAAAATGGCGCGTAATGCCAGCCCATCGAATAAGGGAAAGAGCACTGGAACAAGTTATCATAGCGACTGGTTAACTTTTTGATCGCCAGCGCGAGATCATCACGCTGAACATCACTGAGTTCACTCATGCGGCGGATGTGCGCCTTCGGCAACAGCATGGTCTCAAACGGCCAAGCGGCCCAGTAAGGCACTACGGCGATCCAATGCTCAGTATCGACCACAATGCGCGATCCGTCTTTCAACTCTGCTTGGACATAATCAACCAACAAATTGCGCCCGTGCTCTTCGAAGTAGGCTTTAAGGTGGCGCTCTTTGCGTTCAATTTCATTCGGCAGAAAGCTGTTAGCCCAGATTTGACCGTGTGGGTGTGGCTGAGAGCAGCCCATGGTCTCGCCTTTGTTTTCAAACGCCTGAACCCAGAGGTACTCTTGGCCTAACTCTTCAATCTGTTCATTCCAAGTGTCAATCACCCCACGAATTTGAGCCACGGGTAATTCCGGCAAGGTTTTGCTGTGATCGGGAGAGAAACAGATCACGCGGCTCAAGCCTCGCACACCTTGGGTTTTAAATAGCGGATTGTCAGATTCTGGCGCGTCAGGAGAATCGACCATCAGAGCGGCAAAGTCGTTATTGAACACATAGGTGCCGCGGTAATCAGGATTCACATCGCCAGAGATACGAGTGTTGGTAGGACAAAGAAAACAGTGCGCATCGTAACGAGGCAACGCATCCTGCGCGGGCTTTTCATCCGCGCCACTCCAAGGGCGTTTTGCTCGATGAGGCGAGACTAATATCCACTGCCCAGTCAATGGGTTATAGCGGCGGTGTGGGTGATCCACAGGATTAAATTCAATATTCGACATCTTACTTACTCAACCTTAAACACAAAAACTCTTAACTGTTTGCTTAACCTTTGCCTAACTCATGCCCAGCTCGGCTCGCTGCGCGTTATGACGCGCCGTAACCTTGAGGGTTTGTGGACTGCCATTTCCATGTATCGGTCGTCATATCCGCGACGCTGCGGCTCGCTTTCCAACCCAGCTGTCGCTCTGCTTTCTCGGTGCTGGCAAAGCACTGGGCAATATCTCCTGGGCGTCTTGGGCACAGCTCATACGCAATCGGCTGACCGCAGGCTTGGCTAAAGGCATTGACCATCTCAAGCACACTGGAGCCTTGGCCGGTCCCCAAATTAAAAATGTGCAACCCAGCGCGCGCGCCTACCGACTTCAACGCTGCGATGTGCCCATCCGCTAAATCCATCACATGAATGTAGTCACGCACTCCGGTGCCATCGGGTGTTGGGTAGTCACTGCCAAAGACCGACAATTTCTCTCGCCGCCCCACCGCAACTTGAGCGATAAAAGGCATCAAATTATTTGGAATGCCTTGTGGGTCCTCTCCCATTGAGCCTGATGGATGGGCGCCGACCGGATTGAAATAGCGCAGCAAGGTAATGCTCCAATCGTTTTCCGCCGCAAAGAGATCCGATAAGCACTGCTCGACCATGTACTTACTGCGACCGTATGGGTTGGTCGTCGCGCCTGTCGGTGACTCTTCGGTGATCGGAACGCTAGCCGGGTCGCCATACACAGTCGCGGAAGAGCTAAACACTAAGCTTTTCACGCCCGCTTTACGCATGCAGCGCGCCAACACCAAGGAGCCATTCACGTTGTTGTCATAGTATTCGAGTGGCTTGGCTACCGACTCCCCGACCGCTTTCAATCCGGCAAAATGAATCACGGCGGCAATGTCATGCTGAGCAAAAACACCATCGAGAAACGCCTCATCGCGCACATCACCTTGATGAAAAATCGGCTTCACCTTGGTGAGCGCTTCAATACGGTTCAACACTTCTTGATTGGCATTGCAGAGGTTGTCGATAATCACAGGCTCCATGCCTGCTTCGATCATCTGTACACATGTATGGCTACCGATGTAACCCATTCCACCCGTTACTAATACTTTCACTGTTTGCCTCGCTCTGGTTCGCAATCGCTCAGAAATGACTCTGCTTGCTCAAAAGTCTAGCAATCATTTGCGCCTAGTTTCCGTGATCAATTTCTCATTGTGTAAACGTTTCCACAAATTACTCACCGATAATGGATTTGACTGCTATCCGACCCTTTTCTTTAGCCCATCAGAAAGAGGGCATAAGGCTAAGGAAGCCAAAGCCATCAATATCTCTATTAAGGTCACAATCC
>NZ_JCBDGX010000044.1:0-8479 GCF_059834345.1 Vibrio sp. R11-SG3-ISO3-SZ | reverse complement strand
CTCAATCCGCTATACCGCGCCTTTATTGATGCTGGCGTGGAAGCGGGCTATCCCGAAACCGACGATTACAATGGCTATCAGCAAGAAGGTTTTGGTGCGATGGACATGACGGTAGACAAAGGGGTTCGCGCTTCTACGTCTAACGCCTACCTAAAGCGTGCCCGTAAGCGTTCAAACTTGACTCTGATTAAAGGCGTCGTTGCGCGCAAAGTGCTACTCGATAACGGCCGTGCGATTGGCGTGGAGTATGAAAAGTCGGGTCAGATAACACAAGCAATGGCGAGCGTCGAAGTGATCGCCAGCGCCGGTTCCATTGGCTCGGTGCAACTGCTGCAACTGTCCGGTATTGGGCCTAAAGCGGTGCTTGAGGCGGCGGGTGTCGAGGTCAAACATGATCTACCGGGCGTGGGTGAAAACCTGCAAGACCACTTAGAGGTCTACTTCCAATATCACTGCACCCAGCCGATTACGCTCAACAGCAAACTTGGCTTAGTCAGTAAGGGCATGATCGGCGCTGAGTGGATCCTGACGCGCAAAGGTTTAGGGGCCACCAACCATTTTGAGTCGTGCGCCTTTATTCGCTCACGTGAAGGGTTGAAGTGGCCCAATATTCAATATCACTTTTTGCCTGCGGCGATGCGCTACGACGGACGAGCGGCGTTTGATGGCCACGGTTTCCAAGTGCATGTTGGCCCCAATAAGCCTGAAAGTCGTGGCCGCGTGGCGATCACGTCGGCGAATCCGCACGATAAGCCGCAGATTGAGTTCAACTACATCTCGACTGAGCAAGACAAGCAAGACTGGCGAGATTGCATTCGCCTGACACGAGAGATTCTCAACCAGCCAGCGATGGATGCGTTTCGCGGTGAAGAGATTCAACCCGGCAGCGACGTCACCAGTGATGAGGCGATTGATGAGTGGGTGAAACAGAACGTAGAGAGTGCGTACCACCCGTCGTGCAGCTGCAAAATGGGCGCAGACGATGACCCGATGGCGGTATTGGATGAAAGCTGTCGAGTTCGTGGCGTGGAGAGTTTGCGTGTTGTGGACTCATCCATCTTCCCGACCATTCCTAATGGCAACCTCAACGCGCCCACCATCATGGTGGCTGAGCGTGCAGCGGATATGATTCTGGGCAAGCCTCTGCTTGAGCCAGACAACCAACCTGTGTGGGTTGCACCGAAATGGCAAGAAAAACAGCGAATTCATGCGCCCAAACGTGCGCACATCATCAAGTAAAGCGAAGGAAAGACTCGCAAAAAGCGAGCACGGACCGGCACGTTGCGGCCGGTCAACATAATAAGCAGTTAGTAAAAACAGAAAGTTAGTAAAAAGGAAATCAACATGTCTATGATGACGAAAACCTTCTCAACACTCGCTCTGTCGAGTTTAGCGATCAATGCGTATGCCAACCAGTGTGAAACCGTGCGTTTCGCCGATGTCGGTTGGACGGACATTACCGCGACCACCGCAGTCACGTCTGAAGTACTGAAAGGTCTGGGTTACCAAACTAAGACGGATCTGCTCTCTGTACCCGTCACTTACTCTTCGATGGCAAACGGTGATATCGATATCTTCCTTGGCAACTGGATGCCAACGATGGAGGGAGATATCGCTAAATACCGTGAAGCTGGCACAGTGGAAACCGTACGTGCCAATCTAGAGGGTGCGAAGTACACGCTAGCAGTACCGAAATACGTCTATGAAGCGGGGGTGAAAGACTTCGCTGATATCGCGAAAAACGCCGACAAATTCCGCGACCGCATTTATGGCATTGAGCCAGGAAATGACGGCAACCGCCTAATCCAATCCATGATAGATAGCGATGCATTTGGCCTGAAAGCGTTCAGCCTAGTTGAATCAAGCGAGGCCGGCATGGTGTCTCAAGTGGCACGCGCTGTACGCCGCAATCAGTGGATTGTCTACCTTGGCTGGGCGCCGCACCCAATGAACAGCAATATTGAGATGGAATACCTCGCGGGCGGCGATGACTTCTTTGGCCCGAACTACGGCGGTGCGAACGTGTACACCAACGTGCGAGCGAACTACTTGTCTGAATGTGGCAACGTTGGCCAACTACTGAAAAACCTTGAGTTTAGCCTTGAGATGGAAAACCAGTTGATGGAAGCCATCTTGAATCAAAATGTTAAACCTTCAATTGCGGCTCAGCAGTGGCTAAAAGCCAACCCAGAGCAGGTTGAAAAGTGGCTAGAAGGCGTGAAGACCATCAACGGTAAAGACGCGGCTTCAGCGGTGAAAAACTACATTGATTCAAAAGCGTAATTCAAATGGGTGGGCACTGCCCACCCGCAACATCAAGGTTATATTGTGAATTTTATTACTGACAACAAAATCCCATTGGGTGAGTGGATGGAAGCAGGGGTTGATTGGCTAACATTTAACGCTGCTGGGCTGTTTGATGCGATTTCTCTCTTTCTTGAAACCATTATTCTGTTTGTTGTAGACATTTTTAAATGGATGCCACCTGCGATGCCGATCTTAATGACGGCGGCCATTGCTTGGTATCTGCATCGTAGTCTTCCGCTGGTGTTATTCATTATTGGCGCGTTGCTGACGATTCTCAATCTTGGCTACTGGCAAGAGATGCTAGAAACCTTTGTTTTAGTCTTTGCTGCGACAACGATTTCTGTATTAATTGGCGTGCCTCTGGGCATTATGGCGGCGCACCGTCGTTGGCTCTACACCCTGCTCAGACCGATTCTCGACTTAATGCAAACCGTACCCACGTTTGTTTATTTAATCCCCACGCTGGTTCTGTTTGGCTTGGGTATTGTCCCGGGGCTGATTTCAACCATCATCTTCGCCATTGCTGCGCCGATTCGTTTGACTTACCTCGGCATCACTAAAGTACCGGAAGAGCTGGTCGAAGCCGGTAAAGCGTTTGGTGCCACGCGCATGAAACTGCTGTTTAAAGTGGAACTGCCTGCGGCCATGCCAAGCATTATGGCGGGCGTGACTCAGTGCATTATGTTGTCTTTGTCGATGGTGGTGATTGCCGCGCTGGTGGGAGCGGACGGCCTAGGAAAACCCGTAGTGCGTGCACTCAACACGGTGAACATTTCGCAAGGTTTTGAAGCCGGACTTGCCATCGTATTGGTTGCTATCATCCTTGATCGACTGTGTAAATCACCGAACCAGAAGGAAGCCTAATCATGAAAGCGATTACGATTAACAATCTTGATGTGGTGTTTGGTGACAAACCACAACTGGCCCTCGATTTACTCGACAAAGGACTATCACGCCAAGAGATCATTGACCAAACCTCGCAAGTGGTGGGGGTCGATAATGTCTCTTTGTCGGTCGATGAAGGCGAAATTTGTGTCTTGATGGGCCTCTCTGGCTCGGGCAAATCCAGCCTGCTTCGCGCGGTCAATGGGCTTAATACGATCTCTCGTGGTTCGTTAACCATCAAAGATGGTGATTCACAAGTGGATCTCGCCAACTGTGATGAACAGACACTGCGCCATTTGCGCACGCATCGTGTCTCTATGGTGTTTCAAAAGTTCGCCCTTATGCCTTGGCTCACCGTATTGGACAACGTCGCCTTTGGTCTTGAGTTGCAAGGGCAAGGAAAAGCTGAGCGAAGAGCCAAAGCGCGCGAGCAGCTCGAGATGGTGGGCTTAGCCGAGTGGGAAGATAAGTTCCCGCATGAGCTCTCAGGGGGGATGCAGCAACGTGTTGGTCTTGCTCGTGCCTTTGCGATGGACAGTGATATTTTACTGATGGATGAGCCGTTTTCCGCGCTCGACCCACTGATCCGTGCTCAGTTGCAAGATGAACTGATTTTGTTGCAGAAGAAACTGAATAAAACCATCTTGTTCGTCAGTCACGATCTTGATGAAGCGCTTAAAATCGGCAACAACATAGCGATTATGGAGTCAGGCAAGCTGATCCAACACGGCAAACCAGAAGCGATCATCCTGACGCCAGAGAACGACTACGTACGTGATTTTGTTGCGCACACCAATCCGCTCAATGTGTTGAAAGGGCGCTCCTTGATGCAGCCGGTGGAAGAGTTGAAGCACAACGCCAACCAATGGCAAGTGTGCGGCAGTGACGCGCTGTGGGTAAGGCAACAAGGCGAGCGCCTCGAACTCGCGCCTGACTCCTCGCTCTCTTTGCTGTATTGGGATGCCAGCAAGGGTGATTTCGACGCCGTGAATGCCTCGACCGTGGTGGTCACCAGCCCGGACATTGGGATGCGTGAAGCGATTGAACTGAAACAGCGCAGCGGGCAGCCTATCTTATTGATGGAAGAGGGGCGCTTAGTGGGCGTGTTGAACGACAGTGAGTTTTATGACGCGTTGCTAGGCAACTACAACGCGCCGAAAGCAGCGTAGTGAAACCCCTGCATCGTTAGCGTTCATCTCAATCTGAACGCCATCAAAAAGGGCTGACGTATCGTCAGCCCTTTTCGGTTTAGTGTTTACGGCCAGTGCCACTTCTGACTAACTCTTGACCATTTTGGAACACATCTTCCGTGACCCAGCGGCCAAGAATCAATTGATGGTTGTCATCGAGCACTGCGACAAATCGGCGCCCGTCTGCGTTGCTGGTCGCAAGGGCGATACCGGCGACACCCTGTAGGCCAAGCGTGCCGTTTTCAACGGCGATCAAAAAGGCTTCAAGTTCTTCTAGGCTGGCGATAATTGTGTCGTCATTAATCATATTGGTTATCTCTTGGTCTATCTTGTTGACATCTGTGCGGCATTACACGCATAGCCGCCACTCTATCACTGCCGCTTAGGCTGTGACAATCAAATCACCCTCTTGGCCAACATACAGGATACCTTTTAGGCATTCATCACTGAGGCTGATACACTGAAGGTGAATATGGATTTCAGGAACCTTCAGATGCAAAGCGCGCCCATTCTCTATTATGTTTACGATCCGATGTGCTCATGGTGTTGGGGCTATCAACCCGTTTGGCAGCAAGTCAAACAGCAACTCTCAGGTACGGTTAGCGTGCAGTACGTGGTTGGCGGTTTAGCACCAGACAGTGATGAGCCGATGCCAATGGCGATGCGAGAGCAAATTGCCTCCTACTGGCGCAAAATTGAAAACTTGCTCGGCACGCCATTTAACTACGATTTTTGGAGCAGGAACACGCCAAGGCGCTCAACGTACCCTGCATGTCGCGCTGCCATGGCGGCGCGCAAGCAAGACGCCGAATTGGTAATGATCAACGCGATTCAACGCGCCTATTATCTTGAGGCGAAAAATCCCAGTGATGATGAGGTGTTGCTTGCACTCGCCAGCCAGGCTGGGCTGGATATGACGCGCTTTGAAGAGGACTATCGCAGTGTGCAGCTCAACCAGTCTTTGCTGGATGAGATTCGTTTTTCTCGCCAGATTGGCGCGAATGGGTTCCCTTCTTTGGTGTTACGCATTGAGGATAACGTTTATCCCATAGCCGTGGATTATCGTGATGCACACAATACAGTTACCCTCGTGCGCTCGGTGTTGGAGGAGCAATCATGATTTCTATTGAGCCACTCAGTGAACAGACCATTGATGGCGTAAGAGGGGTCACGCTACCCCAAGCGCAAGTGAAGTTTGCGGGGACCGCCGAGGAGTTTCTCTCCGATCATTGCCCAACCACACATCGGCATGTGATTCTGGCCGGCGATAACGTAGTCGGCTTTTTCAAACTCGATATCGCTTATCGTCGCCGCTACGACTTTTGTCCCGATCACGCAATGGGGCTCAGAGCGTTTGCCATCGACGCCGCTCATCAAGGTAAAGGGTATGGCAAAGCAGCGATTCGCGCATTGATGCCGTATCTCGTCGCCAATTATCCGCAGTTTGAGACGATTTACCTTACGGTCAACTGCAAAAATCCCGGCGCGCAAGCCTGCTATCTCAAAAGCGGCTTTGTCGATACTGGCAAGATCTATTTAGGTGGTTCTGCTGGCCCGCAACACATCATGAGAGCGACTATTCATGCTTAAGTCGTTGGTATAAAAAGGGATAAGTACCAGAAAAAACGGCTCGACCGTGTCTGAATTTCTCTAGACAGGGTCGAGCCGTTTGAGTGGCGGCGCAGGGCTTAGACGAGTTTGGTCTTCGTCACTTCTTTAATCGCCGACAGAATCAAGGTAGGCAGAGAGGCGGCCATGATGACACCAAATAGGTGACCACCTTGCAAGGCTTCAGTGCTGAAGATCAGCTGACCAATACCGGTATAGATGACGCTAAGCGACAGCGTGGCTGAGATAGCAACGGCGCCAAGCAGCGACTTGTTGGTCAATGGGTTCTTACGGAACAAGGTCGTGAATGAGCGCGAGTCAAACAGGTGCCACAGCTGAGCAAACACCAGCATCGCAAAGGCCATAGTTTGTGCGTAGTTTGCACTAAAACCATTGTCTAGCGCCCAGTTAAACGCTAAGTAGCTCATTGCGCCAAGGGCCAAGCCACGGGTGACAATGCGAGTGCCTAAGTGGTCGCTGAAGAAGCTCTCGTTACGCTTGCGAGGTTTGCGTTCCATCAAATCTTTTTCTTCTGGATCAACACCCAGAGCCAGTGCCGGTAGGCCATCTGAAACCAAGTTAATCCACAAGATCATCAATGGCGTGAGCGGCAAAATCGCCTCTGGTCCCATCATCAAGAAAGCAAATAGGATCACCGATACTTCACCGACGTTCGCCGTCAGAGCTTGGCGAATGAACTTGCGTAGGTTATCGAAGATTTGGCGACCTTGACGAACCGCTTTCACTATGGTGCTGAAGTTGTCATCCAGCAGAATCAAATCACCGGAATCTTTGGCGACCGAGGTACCCGTGATACCCATCGCAACACCGATGTCAGCACGGCGCAAGGCTGGAGCGTCATTGACGCCATCACCTGTCATCGCAGCAACTTCATTGTTGAACTGCTGAGCTTGAACGATGCGCAGTTTGTGCTCAGGCGTCACGCGAGCAAACACGGCCACTTGTGGGCATATACGGCGCAATTCGTCATCGTCCATCGCATCGAGCTCGGCACCGGTGACGACGCGGTCTTTCTCGCTGCGAATAATGCCGATCTCACGTGCAATTGCGGCGGCGGTCAATGCGTGGTCGCCGGTGATCATCACAGTGCGAACGCCCGCATCGAAACAGCTGTCTACCGCAGCGCGTACTTCAGGGCGCGGTGGATCCATGATGCCGTAAAGACCTAGCAGAATGACCTCTTGCTCAAGCTCGCTGTGATCGCGTTTGAGATCGTCATCGCTTAACTCTTTGTAACCGACCGCCAAGGTGCGCAGCGCTTGGTGGGCAAAATCTTGAATCGCCGCTTCGTAATCACTCACGATGCGATCCGCAATATCGTTGTTAAGGGCAACGTTACCCACTGTCTGGCTGACTGGTAACTTAGACACATATTGACCATCCACCATAAAACCGGCGGAGTGGTTCAATACCACATCGGGTGCGCCTTTAATGGCGAGGAAGTGCTTACCTTCAGGGCTTCGAGCAATCACAGAAGCCATTTTGCGCGCTGAATCAAACGGGAACTTTTCAACAATAGAGTAACCGCCCGTGCTCAGCATTTCAGATTGCTCTAGGCCCGCTTTGGCGGCCGCGACGATCAAAGCGCCTTCGGTTGGGTTACCGCGTACTTTGGATTGGTCGCCATCTTTGAGGTATTCCGCATCGTTACACAGAGTCGCGACGACTAAGCCTTTCATCATTTCTGGGCTTTGCTTGGCATCAATGTGGTGACCGAGCGGTTTGAATTCACCCTCTGGGCTAAAACCTTTACCACTCACTTCCCAGTAGCGGCCGCTCACATCGTAAGCTTTCATCACCTGCATTTGGTTTTGAGTCAGCGTGCCGGTTTTGTCTGAACAGATCACGGTAGTCGAGCCCAGCGTTTCAATCGCAGAAAGCTGTTTAGCCAGTGCGTTGTTCTTCACCATTTGCGTGGAGCCCATGGTCAATACAATCGAGATAACCGTTGGCAGACCTTCTGGAATTGCTGCGACCGAGAGCGAAATACCGGTGTTAAGAATTTCAAGCCACGGCATACCGTGATAAAGACCAATACCACACACCACAGCCACGACGGCGAGCGCCGCGACCATCAAGATTTTTGCGATGGTATCCATGCGCTCTTGCATTGGCGTTTTGGTCTCTTCGGTGTTCGCCATCATATCGGCGATGTGGCCCACTTCGGTTTTCATACCCGTGTTGACCACAATACCTAAGCCAGTACCTGACGTGACGATGGTGGTCATAAAGCCCATGTTGCGCTGATCGCCAAGACCAACCGTGGCATCATCGATCACCTCGACTTTCTTATCGACAGGTTCCGATTCACCTGTGAGCGCCGCTTCATCAATCGACAAGCGGTTGGCTTCGATAATGCGCACATCGGCGGCAAGAATGTCACCGGTGCTGATTTTTAGGATATCTCCCGGCACGATCTCTTTGGCCGGAATATCCATCCACTGGCCGTCACGTTTTACTTGCGCGGT
>NZ_JCBDGX010000043.1:0-20603 GCF_059834345.1 Vibrio sp. R11-SG3-ISO3-SZ | reverse complement strand
CTAAGGTTAATCACTACTCAACAGGTGGCATGAACAGCACCTAACAGAAGTTGTTCCAAGAAGGGATTTGCCACCTATGTGCAAATACTCATTCTGATATGACTTTTTGTCACGATATGTATGGCTCAGCGTTCAAGGTTAAATATGGTGCCTATATACGGAAGTTTGAAATTCAAGAAGGGATTGATGAAAAGGAAGCAGAGAACAAAGTAAGAGCCCTAAAAGGCGTTGCTAAGATTGGAGAGCGCTGGGTTAACGAAACTCTCCTGTTTAACTATATTCAAGTGCTTTTTCCTGATGTAACCGTGCAAAGAGAAGCCTCACCCATCTGGTTAGAACGACAGAGATTTGATGTTTATATTCCAGAGTTAAGATTGGCTGTTGAGTATCAAGGTCAGCAACACTATGTTCCTGTTGAGTTGTTTGGTGGCAAGGAAGGCCTTATGAAAACCAAGCAAAGAGATAGGGAGAAGCTACTGAGAAGCAAAGAAAACGGAGTCGAGATTGTTTACTTTAGTTACAAGGATAATCTGACTGAGAGATTGGTGCATAGCCGATTGAAGAAGTATCTAACAGAAGCAAATTAGGCATTACAGGAGAGGCGTCAAGGCCTCTCTTTCATTTTCGTGCTGATGTTATCGCGATGACGTTATCTGTGAGTTTAGTGTGTTTTCTGTCGCTGAGAGGAAATGTGATGGGCTGATTATTGCGTAACACTAAATACAGCTTCCCCCTACCGTACACTCCGACACAATAGTGATTCTTGGGGATATCGCTCCAGCCGGTGATACCTAGCTCATCATACGTAACTTGCATAATGCCTAATAGCTTAACCATTTGAGGCTTGGGTATATCTGGCAGTGGGCTATGGACAAATCCCCCAAATGGCATCAAGAAGTGATCCCCGTCTCTACTTATAGTTGTTATGTGATTTTCGTAGATGCTGGAACGCTGTGGGGAACCATTACTATCTAGGACTACGTTGCCAAAGTGATGTCTAACTCGTATGCAGGTCATGAATGTTTCTTGCGCTGTATAAACATACAGTTATTATTGCGATAGGCGCGAAATCGTCAAGAAAAACACATGAACATTGTTATAGTGCAGCGTTTTTATTATTTGGGTTGCAATAATGCAATGCTGTTAGGTGTAATGTTGTATTATTGCAATTACGGGGTTGCTGTTAAGCTTTTCTCGAGCACTAGCTCAGGTTGGATTTCGTGTAGCTTGGTTATGAACTCAATCGCCACTTTTAGGTTGTCGTTTGTGATCTCTAAGCCTGTAACCAAGTTCTGTTCTGTGTTGGTTAAGCGATTCTTTAACTCTGAAATTGCGAGGATTTCATCTGAGTTTTCACCACTCAGTTGGGTGATAAGGTGCTCAACGGTTGGGGTAGGGTAGTTAGTGAAATCTAGTAGCTTTTCTATCAGTCCTTTCCCTTCGTTTGTAATAAGACTGATTAAAGCCGTAGGAGTGATGTGTTTTTCGTCTAACATCTTCGCACATGCTTGGACAAGCTCATCGCTGTTGCCGCTTTTGGACAGCAGTGACTTCTTTGTGCACTGTGCAATGGCGCGAATAGCGAATGATTTGGCGTTTCCTTCTAGTCTGCTCACTGTGGGGCTCGCGATACGCAATACTTTCTCAAAGTTAATCGACCTAGCATCAATGGCGGCGAGGGCCGATACTCCCGAGTCAACAACCATTGACGCAAAAGGAGTGTTGTCTTCATTATTTTTCAGTATGGTCAAACTTAGAGATTTGTTCGTACCAAGACACTCCGCAAAAATAGCTAACCGCGAGACTATTTGTTCGTGAGCGAGTGAGTCTGCGGTCGTGACCCAACATACATCTCTCACCGGAAGTTGGCTAATATACCTTAAGTGTTGATGGTTAAGTTGGCCATAAGCTGGTGCTACAACGTTATTCATGCCGCACGACACCAAATCGATATACTGCTCTGGCGAATCCGCTATGTATATCTTCTCCATTCTATCAACCGTGTCGAAAACACTAGGTGGTGGAATCAGCAGTGCAGAACTAGATTTAACTGCTGCATCAGGGTAGTAACCCACATGTTCCAGTTCATGGTTCAACACAACAAACCCAGCGCACTGGAACTGTTTCGGTTGGCTTCGATTATTAACTATGTGGGGCAGATTGCTCCCAGAGTCCAAGTCATTTGTAATCGTAATAGCCGGTAAGAAACATAGCTCGTGCGGGTACTTCAACTGGCCAGTCTCATCATCAATTACGCCTAACTGATTTGCAGCTTCTTTGAGGTGCTCATTTTCAGTGAGTAATTCAGCTATCCTTCCACCATTATTTGAATCGAATAGATGGTTTACCGCGGTCAGCGTGTACTTCATGTCATTTAGTGATGATGGGACTTCGATGCTTTTGCCTGATGTTTTGCTCGGTGGGGAAAAGAATGGATCGTACTTTGCGTAGGTGTTGAATATTGAGTTGGTGAACTGAAGCGCATATTTGCTATCAACCGGCTTAGGCGCCTTGGAAATCTGGTCAACATCTTTGTATAGGCTTTCAAGGTCAAGTCCACACATTGATGCCAGCTCTCCCAAAGTTTGACGGAACGTTTTTCCGAGGTGATCGCGATATAAATCGAACACGTCGCCTTTCTCTCCACACCCAAAGCAGTGATAAACCCCAATATCATCTTGAATGCTAAGTGAAGGTGATTTGTCATCATGAAACGGGCAGCATGCTGTGAATGCATCAGACGAACCCGCAACCTTCTTCAGTTTGTGTAGACCCAGCTCTCGGTCAATTATGTCGCTGAGTCTAACTCTAGTCTTTAGGTCCGAAATGATAAAGGAAGGCAGGACTTTCATAGAAAATGGTTTCCCCGTGACTATGCGATTTTCAAGTTTAGTTGTGGGGCAGTTCCTCCAAACATATCGCTTACAAATCGTCTACCATTGCCCGTGTCACGAGGTGTGTTGCCTGCTATTCTATGTTGCTGCGTATTTTCGAGTTCAGTTTTGCTCAACCGTTGCTCGACTCGGCCTTTAATAACTTCAAGCTCTTCACTAGTCAACACTTTGATTTTGACTCCACTCTTTCTGCAGTGTTTGGATATCGCCTTGCAGAACGCAGTACTACCCCATACGACTATTTGCTCAGCTTGGGTTCCTCTAAGAAGACGCTTCCCAATTTTTATACTACGAGCGTCGGGTGTGTCTTCGAAAGTATACTGTGCTTTATGTTCGACCACTGTAATTGAACGGCTAAAATAGTGCACTTGATGGTTGAGGTGCTGGTCTGTTCCTTCGTGTTTGGTGAACCATGGTAGAGATTTTAGCAAGGCAACGGACACTGTGCCTTTCTGCGGATACTCAGAACCAATAACCTTAGCTTGAATTCCTGCAAAACCGAACGCAAAGCCATTTACTTTGGTGTTAAACGATAAATCCAATCTCTTCGATGCTACAAGTCGCTTCTTCGAAGTGGGGTATTGTTTGAGTTGTGCCTTTTTCGCCTCAATAAGTCGCGCATCAATATTCTTCAAAACGGCTTGCATTGGATGCTGTTCATCCAGCCGCTTTGTTGCTCGCCTGACAAACATTTCGTGGCGTCTGATATCTATAGCGCTGAGATTAGGGGAAGACTTAATAGCACTATAAGCGGAATAAACGCTATTGGTACTAATTGAAAGTTCAGTCGCTGCCTCACATGTAATCGGCATTGTAAGCCGCTCTCCAAATTCTTCGTTCTGAACATCAAGGCTATCTTTGTGACCGAGCGCTGATTGCATTTTGCCTATGCAGCGCTCAAGCTCACTAGACAACGACGGCTTTAGTTCTCCGAGAAATCCGTGAAGCTCAGCTCGTAGAAACAGTAGACTTTCGAGTTGAGCTTGTGTTTTAGGGTGATTATTCCATTTATGATTTGCCACCACTCCGAGTCGGCGCTCTATTTCTAGCGAAGCATCATCCAAAACTGCACGATAGTACTTGCCCACCTGAGAATCACGAGGTTCGAATCGTAATTTGCTCGCGACCGCCTCGATTTCTCTAACTAATTGAAGCGGCGACAGTTGGCGCCATTGTGTGTTGTTCTGACTCATTTGGTGTTTCCTTGCGCTGATATTACATGCCTTGCTTCATGAACTGGTTGCTTGGTCTCATCTTATCGATGTCTTCAGAGCTCATGTCCATGTTTTGGGTTTGGTTAGTAGCTGCATTGTCTTTAGCTTGCGGAGTAGTGTTACTCTTCTGTGGAGCGTCCTCTGTAGGACCCTTCGTTTGAAACGCCTTTTCCGTTAAAGACGATGACACCTTAAGTTCTTCTTCTAGAGAGCTATGGATGATTTTTTCATCAACAGCGATCACCACAACTCCGTACTTTTTCCCCAATTCTTTTGCCTGCGCCACATAGAGAGAGTTACCGCTAACAGCGATTGCGTTCCAGTTCTGTTTTCGCGCAAAGTTGATCGCTGTTCTAGCATTGTCCTTTTTGTTCATGCCGGTCATGTCCATCTTAGTCCCGTAGTCATGGATCTGACCGTTCCTCGCTAGAACGTGTCGTTCATGTCCATATGGCTCATGCTCACTTGTTGGGACCAAATGCGTTTCTTTGATCCAGTTAGTCACTGGCAAACAGGAACTAATTAGCTTGCGTCTCGCGCTATTGATATATGCGGGGTCAGCGATTAAATGGCTATGACCAGCTGTCGCATCCGCGTTGTTTGCGCCGCTTTTACTTCGGCTAACCGTGTCGCCATCGATTATTACCTTTCGAACTGTGTCGTATTGGCTTTCTCTCTGAACAGAAGCCTGTGAATACTCTTCGGTCCCAGTTATCTCTACTTTACGAGCGCTATCTTTTTCCTCAAGTTTATCTAGCGCTAGAGTCAACCGTTGCTTTGACTCTGACGATATCGCTTCACTCTCTACCAGCTTTTTCGCAGACGCCACTGCGTTCGCACGCAACTTGTCTTCCTCTTCAGTATTATCACTCTCGTTATCTATCTCTTGCTCAAGAATGATTGCAGCTTGCTGGGCAACATCTTCAAGATTCGGTCGTTGTCGTGGCTTGGTCTGGACCTGTTTCTTCGTCTCAGTAGACTCTACCTCTTTCTTGACGTCGTTAGGGGCTGAGTCCAATGAATCAGACTTGTTTTCGTCGAGTTTTTCTACATCTTCTTTCTCATTTATAGGCTTATCTGCCACGTTGGTTGTTTCACTCGTATCCGCATTGATGTTAAGACCTTCGTTTACGTTCAACGTAGTGCTTGCGCCGCTTAGTGCTGATTTTCTTGGTACAGACGCGACCTCAACAGCCGTAGTGGGGGTGTGGGGTTTAGTCGCTTTGGATATGGCGCTAGTGAGTAACGTTTCTTCACTAATATCGTCAAAGTCTTCTTCCAGTTCAGAGGTGGCAGGGAATTTGTTCTTCAAAATGCTACTTACCATAATTTACCTTTATCCTTTTACAGCACTGAAGCTACTTGCAGGGTCTTTTGGCGTTGCCATATTTCGGCCCAAAGAAGCGATATTTGATCCAAGAGTGCCAGACATTTGTGTGGCTTGTTGGTACGCTTGGTCATGTGAACGGTCGTCGATAGCTGTTTTAAAGCTAAGCATTCGTTGTAACTGGTCTGGGAGCTCATGGATGAGAGAATGGTTTTTCACTACACCTGCGCCCATGATAATGGCGTTGACGAAAATCATCCCGAACAGTGAGAGAATGTTAAATCCGCCGTAGGATGAAGATACAGCCGATGCTTCTAACGACCACTGTAGGTAATAACCCAGCGCAATATTCAAAATGGTGGCCAAGAAGAAGCTAATCGTCATCAAGAACGGCTTGAGAAATAGCGTAAGTAAGATGTTCATACCTTCATGAATACGACCGGAGAAAGTACGTTCGTTGTTGGGGTTTTGCATCGCCATTGCACCGCCCCACCAGCCGGCAGCGATAACAGCAGCAGTGGCATACGACAGGTAACTAAATACAGCCAAGCTCCACATGATATAAGGAATGTTGGGGATGATTTCTGCGTAGAAAAAACCGATGGAAAACATCATGAATAGAGCAGCAGTTACCAAACCGCCCAACTTTTCGGCACCCTCAGAACCAAAGGCCCCAGCAGCCATTTCCATAGCTTTTCCTACTGGGGCAAGCTTTCTAACTCCTGAAAAGCTACCTGCGATAGCTACTGCTGCCACAGTGTTGACGATCGTGTTGCCGACGGAGCGCATCTCAATAATCGGATTTGGGAATACCACCCCGTGAGAATCTTCTCGGAATATCTCAATGATCGACTGTCCCATGGATTGTGCGTAGTTCACCGGCGTAAACAGTTCTACAGCTGCGTCAATTCGGTCTTTTGGATCTTTGGCCGGTGACGCTTGGTGCGCAGATTTGAAGAAGAGAAGTAATCCTGCTTTTGTCTGTTCAACGTGTTCAATGCCGCTTGAATTCCACCAATCTTTGAACATTGCTATGAGCCCTTTAGACTCCAAGTTTGACGCGTCCCAGACTGGCTGGTTTAATTCTGCAAACAGATCACTCAATTGCTGGGTCGCATTCATTTGTTGGTACGTCATCATTGTATGCAGCGCGCCCAACCCCATAAAACCAATGTTGCCGATACTATCTTTGTACTGACTATATATCGATTGGTTGCCATCAATGCTTTCGTCAAATGATTCTCGAACCCTTTGTGTAATTTTACCAATCAATTGATCTTGCATGCTGATTCGAAAGTGCGCGTACTGACTAGGTAAATCTTCATCGACTATTTGCTGTTCTTGATTGTTATTCAGCTTGATCGCGATGTCGTTAATCAGCTCTGACGTCCAAACTGTTTGTAATGTTTCTTTAATAGCATCATCGGCTATCGATCGTACGAGATTTGCCATCGTACTTTCGACTCGATTGTCAATGTAGGTAGTGTCAAGCACTTTCTTTGTTTCTAGGGTGCCACAGTCTCCGTTCTCCGATATTCCGAATAGCGCTTGCTCTCCTACCACTTTCGCTGGCTGGTCCGGCATGCCGTATTGATACGTCTTCTGTTTAATGTCGACGTATTTGTACCCGTTCTCTGCCTGTTTGTATGTGTTAAGTGCTTGACCGTCGGCTTTTGCGAATGCCATCGTGCAGGTTTTAGCTTCCAATACGAAATCCACAAATTTCGCTACGTGCGGCTGGGGTTGCATGACCATGTTTGGTGCCAAACTGTATGGAATTGACAGCTTTATTATCGCCGTAGCAAAGCCAAGACCAAGGAGTAGTACAGTAATGGTCAACCCTTGAAGCGCGCTCATCCCTCCTAACGCTGGAATGGGGTATGAAATTAGGGTACCCAGCCCACTTCGCATGAAAATGAAAGGGAATGCTTCTTCTTTTTGGTTCGTTAAGTACGAAATGTCCATGGATCGTTTGGCGAAGAAGAACACGGTACTCGCCAACGCTATAGCCCCAATGATAAGAACGCCGATTGAGTTCATTACTTTAGCGTACAACGTTGTGAGGGTAATGTGAGTTGTGGTGCTATTCGGGTCTGCTCTTCCTTTGATTATGTTCTGAATATGATCCACTGGATTGCCAAGTAACAAGCGTAGCATCTGGAGAAACATGTCATCGTCATGAGGGCCATCTAGGAAATCCGGCGGAAGCCAAATCCCTTGTTTATCTGCAATCTCATACGCTTTGTCTTGTAACGCTGAAATGTATTTTGTTGCATTCTCGGTGGTTACTTTGGGTGAGTGAACTACGTCTGATACTGGCGATAGTCCTTCTTCTTGAGCCAACGCGATGTTACTCATCAGCAAAGCGTACGTTACCAAAATCAGCGCAACAGCTCCTTTTAACGCAGTTCCCATTCTGATGTTCTCCCTACCAACTGGTCGTGATACGCTTTGGATATTTTAAAAATTAGTATATCATTATTTCTAAAATGTACAAAAGGACAGCGTTGTGTTTTCAGACAAAGACATTGAGGCTTGGCTTGACCAGTTTGATACCTCTACCAAAGAATCCCTAGTGCACTTAAGTGGATTGGAGCAATGGACTCTGGATGATGATGCAGATGTTCAACAGGTCTTTAACCAAATCGACGATTTGCTGACGCAAACATCTAGCACTGATTTGGATCACGCTGACGTTGGGGAAGTGTCTGGTCTCAGTTGGTTAGCCGATGTTCCATTAGACGACTTGGTAAAGCTTCAAGGACAACTGAGTTACAAGCGAGCAATCAAGTTGTTTGGGGATATGTGTTACCTCGATGCTGACAGAGCTCAAGAAATGCTGACAAGACACAATGTCGTACAAGACGCTGATCCTTCGATTGCTATCCCATCACACCTTCTGTCTCGCCGTGTATTGCTTCTCATAAGACTCAACTTAGTTCACCAAATATTTAGTCATGAGAGACAGCAGACGGTCATACGCCAAATCCAATCTCAATTTGATGAATAAGGGAACGGTTCAAATGAAATTTTCGCATCTATTGCTCACGTCCTGCCTGTTATTTCCAACTATTGCTGTTGCTTCTACTTGCAAGGCTCCTTCTAAGCTCCATGAAGAAAAAATGGCGAAGTATGCTCTGCCTACTTTCCCAAGTTTACTTGAGGACTGCGGTCTCAATGATCTGCTAGGTAAGTTTGGTGGAAAGTTGTTCAAGTCATTCAAGCTGGATCTGCCAGACATATCAATTTGTGGCTACAACACAAAAGATATGGCGAGTTGGTTTGGCGTTGACTATGACGGTTCAGTGGGGGTAGATGTAGGAATCAATTATGACTTCGGTGGGGCACTTTCTCCTTCAGACCTAGCCGACGGCGCCACAAATCTTTTTGATAGCAATCAGCGGCTTCAACTTGACGACATCATTATCGAATAGAGGTTTGTAAAGGTGAAAAGCTAATATGGCAAAACATGTTGTAGAAAAAGAGTATATTCAGAATCGGCCTCTATCAAAGTCTGAGAAGTTCTTTAACTTCATGGCCTCGGATAGAGTGGTTTGGTTATACTTAATACTACCCTTACTACTGGTATCCCTACCATTTTTCTTTCCGTTATTTGGCCTCATTATCTTCGGTTTGATTCTCTATCGAGCCTATGCACAAGCGACATTTCCATTTTTTGCACCGGTGACCTCGGGTAGAAAGATGGACGAATTCAACGTCGACCCAGTGAAAGACAAAGAAACCGGTGATATTAACTATAAAGAAGCGGGTGGGATCGCGTATTTTGGAAATGTATTTGGCACCAACGAGCAGGCTTGGTTTTCCAATAATATGCTACGTCAACACTTGGCATTTCTTGCTACGACCGGTTCGGGCAAAACTTTCACAATCTCCAGTATCGGGAGTGCGAACGCGTTAGTTTGGGGCGCTGGTTACATGTACATTGATGCTAAGGCCGACTTGGATATCATTCGTATGCACCAATCTCTCCTATGGCGCACGAACCGCATAGATGATCTCTTCATTCTCAACTATATCCGAGGGGCCAGAGATAGAAACGAATACGCATCCGATAAGACGACCAATAGTTACAACTTGCTAGAACGAGGCAGTTCGGCGCAAAACACCGAAACCATGAAATCGTTAATGCAAGGTGACAATGATATTTGGGCTAAGCGTGCCGACGCACTGTTAGCGGCCATACTCAAGCCTACGCATTACATGCGCGATAAAGCGATGATCAACCTTTCCATTCCGGCGCTTCTGGACTACTTGGTCATTGAAACTGCGGGTGCGCTGCTTTCACGTGAGACGATACCGCACGAATCAAAGAAAGAACTTGCAGGCTTTATCAAAACTTTGCCAGGTATGTCTGGAGAGTTTTTCAAGAAAATAGAGAAAGGGCAGTCAGTCCAGAGCCCACAGGTTTATGACCAGTGGGGCTTTGCATCAATGCAAATTATTCTTGTCATCAATATGTTGGCTGGTGATTATGCCGATATTTTTGGCGTGACAATCGGTGAAATCGATATGGAATCGATTGTACTTCAAGATCGTGTCCTTATCGGATTGCTACCCGCGTTAGAGGGTTCCACCGAATCTGTCGCGTCTATGGGCCGTATCATCATGGCCGCACGAAAAGGCGTTATGGGCCAATCACTCGGTGAACGATTTGTTGGTAGTGTCCGCCGGAACCTAGAAAATCGTCCAACAAACGCTCCTTATCCATTCATCAATATCCTCGACGAAGTAGGTATGATGTTCTCTTCTGGTGAGGGTGCTGTGGCTGCTCAGGCTCGTGGTTTGGGGTATAGCATATGGTATAGTGCGCAAGATGTGCCAGCAATGAAGAAGCTTAGTGAACAGGTAGCCAAAGAAGTAGAAACGGTTATGGGTAACACTATGATTAAAGTTGCAGGTAAAATTATCGACAAAGAAACGTTTGAACTGCTCTCTGAGCTTGCTGATGTGGAGTATGTGTGGCAAAGAGACGGTATGGAGCTCGAATACAACTCAAACAGTGGCACCCAGATGCAACGTGAATCACGTGCCTCATATACTGAGCAAAAGCGTCTTGATAAGCGTGCAGTACAACGTTTGCGCGAAGGTGAAATGTACATCAACGCTGTAGATAGACTCCATCGGATTGACGGTCCTAACCTGCACCCCAAATCCCTCAAATCGCTTCTAATTAATGATTTCTGGATGATGCTACCGTACTCTGACTCGGATATTCGAAGAGCAGAAGATGACTGGGTTTACATGACCGTTGAATATGACCAGATTATTTCCGGTCAGACATCATTAAAGGAGCCACCTCCGCCGCCTCTCCAAGAAATCAAACAATTGGCCAAGCTAAACAAAGCTGCCGCAAAGTTATGTAGCAACCCTTTTACGGCTAACCTTGTCGCTTTGTCGTCTTACATACTTGCTAATGTGAACGAAATGAAAGATCTCAATCAGTTACGTTCCGATAGCGCCACCAAGATGGATGATTACTATCAAGCTGTTGAAGGGCAACCATCAGATGACGACCAGTACACTCGACTATCTCAAGTAGCACCGGATATCCCGACGGACACTCAAACTGACGCTTCTGATGATGCTCAGTCCAGTATTTTTGCGGTTACCCCAACCAATGTGCAGCAAGATACACATGCCGAATCTGATCAACCGAATGAACCTGAACAGAGTGAGTCGGACGTAAGCACCACACCGAAACCACCGAAAACCAAATCTCGCAGTACTAGCAAGCCAGCAAGCACAACTACATTCGAAACGGTACCACATGCAACAGCAGCTGATGATGCCGATACTGATGTTGATGGTAACGAACTGCATAACCAAGCAACGACCCACGCTCACGCACTTGATGCTGCATTTGCATCTCATGGCTTAGACAAAACGAATGTCTTGGATAGCTTGGCAACAATATCTGCTCTATCTTCTCGAGCAGACCATTTGAAAACTAAACTATCGAACGGTGAAATCTCAACTTCGGAGACCAAGGAGCAAATGCAAGGGAGCGTGACAGAAGAAGAGCGAAATAGTCACATGGTTCGCTCTTCAGCGACTTTGTCTCATCTTTACCAGAGAACTTCGCACCCTCACGATCCTACTCCTGCAGAGGATAAACGATTGGCGCTAATGATACTGAAGCGTATGCAGCTGAGATTGCAGAAAACTAAAGACCTTGAAACAGAGGACGTTTGATAGTGCATGAGAGGTAATTGCACTGCATATGGGGGTGGGGGACTAGCAAGCCTTGATGTAGTAGAAGGCTTGCTGCTATTCGCGTTTTTACTACTTAACGCATACCCATGTTACTGTTGGACTTAGCTTTGTTTTTTATCCCAAGGAACGAAGATAGGCGCGAGAACATCTTTTCAACTGACTCCATGAACTCTTTCATGGCTTCTTCGTTCCGTTTCTTTGCCTCGGGATTGCTTTCGTTGTTTTCGAGCACATTTCCAACGTGATTCTTATCTAACACAGGGGCTAGTTCCATGTAGGACTTTGCCATATCCTTGTTGATTTGGTTTACTTCACCGCTGTATTTTCCAGAATCATCCTTGCTCGCAGTGGCATGGTTTAACAGTTCTTCGATAGCATCAGCATTATGTACTTCAGCTACATCGGTCGCGCCTGTATCCAAAATCGTCTTTTGAGTCTCGTCAAGTGCATTGAGCCACTCTTTTGTCGCAGCAACATGCATCTTGGCGGCGCGCGCGTACTCTGGGTCTGCCCACAACCTTTCTGCACTGTGACCAGATTTTCTTAATTCGTTCACCTTGTTGAAATGCTGGGTCGCAACGGTATAGGTGTCAGCCAAGCGCTGTTCCGCCTTGCGACACAAGTTCGTGTTATTTTCCAACGTAGTAATATGCTTATTCTTCATTTGTGCAGCAAATGCGCTTTCAACGCTTCCCTTGCCACCTCTCAAAAAACCGATAAGTTGCGCTCCGAGACTGGCTTTGTCTCGATTCAATCTCGCCTCTTCTTCTAGCTTTCTGTAAAGCTCTTGATTATATCTAAGCTCTTCTTTTACTTTGTGGTCTAGTTCTGGGTCTCGACAGAGCGCTGTACTAGGATCAAAGTTTAATTTGGGATCGAGAGTAAATTCGTCTCGCTTAAAGCCCTGCTGTTCCGAATTTTTGATATGGTCATCAATTGACTGAATCTGTTCTTTGATAGCATCATCGTAGTGTGAACTATCGTAACGCGCCTCATTAACAATATCTGCATCATAGGCGCGATCGCCAATTTCATTTGAATTGGCCAACTCAACTGTCCCGTAGTGACTTTCTGCTGTATTTACGTTGTCCATGCGCACTCTCTCCTATGACTTGCCAATAACGTTTGATGCCATCATCAAATTCTGTTTTGATACTTTTTTTAGTTGCTCAAGTAGTAAGTAGTTTGTAAAGGCCTGTTGTTTATTGAGCTCAACAAGAAGGGGGGTCGGGGCTGCATAATTCAACAGCTCATTTCTCCATGGTCCTTCCCCACCATAGGTTCTATCCACCTCTTTATCCATCAAGCTCAGTTTACTTTCACCGGACTCAGAGACCATTCGCTCAGACAAGGACTCGTACATGACTCCCTTAGCCAGTTCAAGCTTTGCTGCCTTGCCACTTTGTTCTACGTACCTAGCTCTGTCTAGGCCGCTGGTAGATGATGCTAAGGCGGGATCTAGTTGAATCTTCTTCATGGCGGAGGATGACATCGCATCAACTCCATCAACATATGCTTTTACATCCGTTGGACTCTCGACTTTGTTCGAACTGAGGATGCTAGCTAATTCGATATGCCTGTTTGGGGCTTCTGAATTAGGGCCATAACGCTCAGCAATGCCATTGATCTTGGTGCTATAGATTTGGTTGTCACTGCTAGAGTGTGTGAGAGCTGATTGCCGGACCAAACTGTCCAACGTCATTTGTGACGAAACTCCAATTTTGCTTGATGCTGCTCCTATTTCATCAGATTCACAATAACTCGGTGGTGGTAAGCTTTCCAACGCTACATCATTGTCTGCAATAGCCTTCATTGCTTGCACCAAACTGTCAGCACCGGTGGCGTTGGCTTGTACTATCGCGGCAGACGAGTCCTGCATGCCACTGTTGATCAATGAGCCAAACGCGCCAAAGGTACTTTCCAATAATGGTTTCAGCATCTCTTGAGCTTTGCTCACTAAGCTATCTAGTATTCCACCTATGCCTGCCTGTGCTGGCGACGAGAAAGATGCACCGACGGCAACCAATGCAGCGCCTGTCACCCACATGCCGGCCTTACCTTGCTCTTGATTACCGCCATCAGGTTGACCGGTTACTATCGGACTTAGCGGGACCATTTCTCCAGCGTAGTTAATAGTCTGTGAATGATGAATCTTTATCTCTGGCATGCTGGGGGTCTCCTACTTCTCTAACTTATCAATGAGTTGAATGCATCGTACTAGCAGTCCAATTTGTCGAGCTATCAGCATGTCGAACAACAGCCTATTCTCCGTTGCAAGTTGTACGACGTACTCTGCGGCTAATGTTGTTGTGGCAGATGACGCATTCAACGACTCTCTCCAGTCGCCGGAGTGATAGGTTGCTTTCACCTTTTTGTGGTGAACCTGCATCGCATTCGTTGCCTTTCCAGCTACTTGGTAGTTGGCAACCGCGTGCAACAGTATCTTTTTGTAAATGAATGGCGCGTTGTAGTATTGAGGATGTCTACTTTGTTGCAGTGTAGGATCTAAGCTGAACATCATTCTTGTTAAGGCCGCAAGTTCCTCTTGCGAGTATATTAGAGAGTCTTCATCATTCAGCAGTATTCTTACGCCATTGCTTATGTCGAGTGAACTTGGCGCCGCCTGACTGCCAGCGCGTATGTTTTGCTCTGTGAGGGCAGATGCCAGTTCGTCGCGCTTCTTTAGTCCACTTATTGTGATGGCACTTTGATCACTATAAGTGCAGAAATCCGTGATTGGCTCAATGCTTCGGCTAAAGCAAAATTGTTCGAGGACTGATTGTTGTTCCGTGATCGCGTCAAATCCCTTATAGAGAGACTGAATCTTTGTGGAGTCCATCGCGCTAGACATTTCTTCGTATATGCGCTTAACAAACTCGCCACCAGATACCATTGGAGGGTGTGCTGCCCAACCAATTTTTTCGCCAGTTGCAATAGCCGCCGCAGTGAAAGCAAACGCATTACTTTCTGGGCTATACGCTGCGCCACCACCAGCAACGGTTCCGGCAATAGCGTATTTGAAAAACTGTCTGCGATTCACTTGCTGCGTTGATTCCATCTATTTCCTACCTCGCTCATCCCAAAGACTTTCCATAGCTTCGAGTTTGGTTGTCAGTTCCTCTACGGCCAACATTTCTCGTTGTAGTTTGTTTTTGGTCGCAATTTGGTTGTTCATCATTACCGTGGCTGTCGTGAGTGAGGGGAGATCAGAGACTTCTTTGTAAAACTTTTCATTCTCACTACTCGCGAGCACCTCTGCTTCTAGCAGCTCGATAAACGATAGCTTTCTGTATTCGTATCGACTTGCTAGCTCGGGGCTCATAGTGTCAATCAGGCCACTAGATAAGGCGCTCGATTTGAGTCTTTGGCCAAATAGGTGATTAACACTATCCATTAGAACATCAACAATCCCTTGTAAACCGGCTTGCTCGACGCTCATGCTTCTTTCTATCCCTGTTGTTCCCAGCCCTCTGACTGTGCGAATCCGACTCACCATAGCAGCAAGCTCACGCTCTGCCCTCAGTGAGTCGTCGAACGCCCCGACACCGACTAGTTTTTGCAATTGCTTAAGCTCATACTGACCGTTCTCGTTCTTCAACGATGTAACTAGTGGTTTTCTAGAAATTTGCTGATCACCTGCGTTGCTCGACGCTTCCAGCAGATAACCCTTGTTTCGTTCGTTCAACGCTGTTCTGAACTTACCTGAGACATTGCTGACAGACTGACTTGCTTTCGCTATTTCATGTCGTGCGCAGCTGTTTGTCGGTACCACGGCCTCGCGCTCAGTTTTCCGTTTTGCAATTTCAGCCGCCAGTTCTATTTGTCTTTCAAAGCCCACCGCCATCGCTCTGGCCATGTCTGCTTGAGAGCTTTCACTTCGTTCTTTGACTTCGTCACTTGTATCCTCAATAACGTTTTGTAGATTCGACATAAATCGATTGCTGAAAAAACGCATCATAACGACACCGGCTTTTTCCAAGAACATTTTGAACAACTGCTCTGGCGTTAGTGCAAAACCAAATGCACTGGCTTTCTTAGACACGGCCAATGACGCCGTGCCGCCCACCACAAGCCCCAGAACGAGCCCAAAGATTTTACGTCGCGTCCGACGAATGGCACTTTTCATTGCAGTAATGTCTCTGGGTTCACGTCAGTCGACGCTACAGGATTTGCTGTATCGCTGAAGTTGATCATGTCATGCAAGTAGTCAGTCAACATAGCACTAGCGTGGCTCTGCTCGTAGCTGGCAGTAACATAGCGCGCAAGAATCGTTTTCACTATTTGTTCAGAGTCGGCTTGCGAGATATCACCGCGGGTGTAACGCTGCTTTGAATGCTCTAATGTCTTTTCTGCTTCGATTTGCCATGTCTGTACAAAGCAATCTGTTGCTCGCGATAAGCATGCACGAAACAGCGAAGTGTTCGTAGCCACAACTTTTGGAGCCATCTCTAAGTAAAGTCGATTGGTCACCATCAATATAGCCTTGGCAATGTGGGGTGCTATATAGGCGAGGTTTATTCCCCAGTTAAACGAAAGCGTTGCTGCATAAGCTTTGGTCAGTTCGGCAGCTGCAGGAATGATCACTTGGCGGTTTTGAAACGCACTGTTAATTCCAATCGCAAATGCAATGTCCCGCTCTTGTCGAAATGCCGTAATGTCTTCAGAGAGTAGTCCGTTTTCGTTCAGTGCCGAATTCACTGCTGGCTGTTCAGAAATTAGGTAGATAGCGATGTTTGCGCACATCTTTAGGTATCTCTCATCTAAGTTGAGATCACCGAAATGAATGTTTCGTATTGGCTCCAGCAAGGCGGTGTAAATCGTGTTGTAGGCGAAAGATTTTGCGGATTCGCCAGCAATACTCGTTATGTAAGTGTCGATGTTATTTGTCAGATACTGCGTGAAAAAGTCTGCGGTTTTTAATGTGTTCACAAATTGCTGCGCGAAAACGGCCGCAGAGACCTCTTTGTCCTCGTGGGGAAGAATGCTTTGCACACTATCAATGGCATTCAACAGATCAGAAACGCCAAATTCAGTACGACCCGCTACAAGCGTTGTTTCTTCGTGCTGTTCTTCAAATGCAGATAGCGATTCTCGGACCCGATTGGCGCAATACTTCAAACAGTTCTTGAGCAAATCGAGCTCAGACATAAACTGCTCTTCAAAGTCAGATATGTCAAAATCATTGATATGATAATCCCACTTGATTCCTACGTTATTTAGTGCGGTAGAAGTTAGTTTTGCTGCGTGCCCAATGCAGGACTTTTGAAACATTACTTTTTGCTTGTTGCTTACTAAGTCAGGACATAGTTCCATCAAGTCAATGACTGATAGCGTGCAGGCTTTTACCGCGATATCTTTTGCGTACTGTTCAGAAGTGCCAAACTCGAATTTACTCAACGCTGCTTCTATCCGAGCACCAGCCTTCATTATTGATGACTGGGTTGATGAGAAAAAAGTGTTTGCTTCACTGTATAGGTTGTAACTACTTACGTTAGCAATCAGATTAGTCAGCTCACTTTGCTCCAACCCCAGCCGAGCGCATATGGCTTTTGCTTGCTCAGTGTTACTTAGAATCGCAAGAACAACATTTTCGTGAGGCGATTTTTCCTTCAGTACATTGGCTGCGGCAATGTAAAACGCTCTACGCCAAACATAGCTTTCATTCTCAGTAAATCCACCAGCCACTATCTTTACTTTCTCAACAATTTCACCTTGCTTCTCGTAAGTGTGCTTGATCGACGCGGCAACACCGTTCATGAAATCTTCTTCAGTTTGGTGTTTGGCCCTAACATCTAAGATGATTGCCATGCTAGATTTCAACGCATTCATGACCAACGAAGACGATTTCGATTGCTGCATGTTTCCCGAGTCTCGTGCGTCGAGTTTGCGCTGTAGGAGATCGTTAATGTTTCCCATGCCTTCCCGTCCTTACTTTACGCGCCGCTGCGCATGGCTTGTTGTGCTGATTGTGAAGCTAGGCTCAGATCTTCAATGTTCTTCCGCATTACATCAGAGGTGAAGTTCTTAGGGTTGATAATGGCGTTGGGCTGACAGTGGGCAACGAAATTGGAAAAAAAAGTGATGACGGGCTCAGCGTTTATGCGTGCCTCTATGCTAGGTGCTCCCTCTCTCTCTAATGCGCATATATCCTTCACACGCTCGAGCGCATCCAAGCAAATTAAATGTTGTAAGGCGATGTCGTGTTCGACGTCGTTTGTTGATAGGAAGAGTTCAAGCTCACCTTCACCATTGACTTTCGCGAGCTCTCTAAAAATTGGTGAACCAATAAGTAAGGCACTAGTTGCTTGTGCCATGTATAGCATAAAGGCACTGACGCAGTCGGTTTCTTCGTTGGTTAAATCTTCACCATCTCTATGAAACAGCTTCGAATTTTTCGTGTATAGCTCAAATAAAGTTATCCAGCTCATGATTATATCTTTTCCTGCTGTTATATTGTTGCGTAGTCGCGACAGGCGATATATGCTTTATTACTAGAAAAATAATATACTACATTTTCCAAAAGGATGCACATTACAATGCAATCATTGAGAGTGCCATTAACGCAGTCGGCAGGTGATGAAGCTAAAGGATTAACCTTGGCGGAAAAAGGGGAGGTCATTAATGACCTCATGTCTATTCTTCTCGCACCAAACCAAGATTTTGAAGTTGAGTTCACTGAAACTGCAAGGGGTCAGCAAGAAGTAAGTATTACTTTGATCAATAACACGTTCTCCGCATATATAATTGATGAATTACCGAAGTATCGCATTAATGAGAAACTGCACGATAGTAAACTGTTTGCTATAGACTGTGGTGCATTTGGTGATTTGTTTAGTAGATTATCCTGTGCGTGCCTCGTGAAAGGCAATGAGATAGTGATTCGAACTTGTATAGATGACATTTTTCTAACATTGACGGTAGAGACTTTCTCTACAGACCCCGCTATAATGCAGGCATACCTCGATGCAGCCCATGGATATAGCAACTGTGCTATTGCCTTTGTTCAAGGGTCTGGTGACTTAACTGACGTAATTAGGCAAGTACGAGATCGGGCGTCTAGTGGGGCAGTGTATTATGTTAACCGGTTGATTCGTAACCAGAGTTATGGGATGTACGATCAGGCACTGTCTAATGAAAATGGGGTTTACTATTGATGAGCTTTAGTATGCCACTATGTAACGCCTTGCAAATGGCATCCTCGGAGAATGCAGTGATTGTTGAACTACCATTGAGATCAAAATCTTCAACTTCAGACAAGGACGACTCGAAAAAGTCGCTTCAACGTTTGTTGTCTGTGTTATCTGAGAAACAAGCCGCTATCCAAGAGCAGCTCAAAGAGTCGCAAGGCCAAAATCGTGATAGCAACCCACAAAGCACCAATGTTGTGAGCTTTCCAACGCGCTCCCGCTAACTCTATCTTATTGATTCTGGCTCCATTGCCACAAATCGTTTTATTTCAATGTCGTCTCTGCTCATTTTGTTAGCAACTTCCCAGTGAAGCCATGCGTCTTGTTCTGCTCGATGTAGGCAACGATTTGTCCCAACAACAGAGTCCAAACCACATTTATAGCCTATTTTCTTCTCTATGCTCTCTAATAGGCAAATACCTTTATACTCCTTCTGCATAGAAACGCCATTGAGTTGAGCACTGTGGTAGATCCAATCCAAGTCAAATTGCAAGCCGTAGCTTACCAATATGAGATTTGGTCTCGAGATGCATTCGACAACTTCCTGTATCCCCGCAATGCTGCCTTTTTGGACTTGGTCAACCGTAATGCCAGTCAGTTTTTGTTGGTCAGGGTGAATTTCGTTAGCCCCGCGTACGAGACCCGATAAACTCACGGTCGGCCGTTCAGCGATCGACTTGTTAGGGCGTAATTCCAACCCAGCAAAGTCGATGACCTCATCAAATGCTCTCATCCCACTAAGTTCTAGGTCAATGAAAAGCAGTGCGTTATGTTTCACTAACAATCCTTCTTATTTTCGTTTGCTGCAGGCGGTAGCTTGGATCATTTTTCATGCGCTCATCATGTAGAGCTTTCTCTTTCTCTGGATTGAACGGATACTCTGTTGCCAATGGGTGCTCCATTGGAATCTCAATTACGTCATATTCATCACATGTGCGAGGTAGATTTAGTCCATTGATGTAACTAAAGCACTGCTTCATCATTGGGAAAATATGCGCTCGCTTGGTTTCAACTTCCCAACTGTAATGAGCCTTCACGCCTGTCGCTTCAAATGAGCTACCAGACAAACCTTCGTCGTTGAGGGCGTACCACAGCTGACGGTCCAGTATTTTTACAAAGGCGAATTGTGATGAACCTAGTTTGCCCAGACTTCTAGCTTCGGCCAGTAATCGTCTGGTGAATGTAATAGCATAGGCATGCTGCTTGAATAGAGCCTGAATTGGAGGGTGGGCGAGCACAAGAGGTAAAATATGGTTGACCAATTCTTCAACGTATCTCAAGTCGAGTTCACCATTTAAGTGGTATGAGTAGTCCCCGCATAGCTGAAATCTGACATCCTCATTGAAGTCCAATGAGTGCTTAATTTTCGTTGTCGATTTATAATGGCCATAGGCAAAATGCATGATTTTTTGGTCTAGTGGTACTAATAATCGGTCAGCTCGCGGAATCATAGCAAGCGCCCATCTTGCAAAGCGTAGCCATTTTAGCCTGCCATACGCCTTTAGCACTTCAGTTTGTGAAAATACTGAAGGCAAAGTTTCATCTCTCAGTCCGAACACACAGATACAAAATTTGTAGACGAATGGCAGTTTATACACGTCTTCAATTCTACTCATAGGGTACTTAAGTTGGCTTGAGAAAATTTCAGTCGCTCGTTTTGTATTGAGAGTGACCCTGTTATTGTTTCGGTCAACCGAGAAACACTCGGTTCGTTTTAGCCCATTAAGAACAGTTTCCCTTCCAGCAA